>DATJUT010000098.1 GCA_035502185.1 Gemmatimonadales bacterium | reverse complement strand
CGTCGGCGTGCCCATCCCGGCCAACTGGCCCATCGTGGGGCGCGACGCGTTCCGCACCGCCACCGGCGTCCACGCCGCGGCGGTGATCAAGGCCCAGAAGAAGGGCGCCGACTGGCTGGCCGACCGGATCTACTCCGGCGTACCGGCGAGCTGGGTGGGCCGCGCGCAGGAGATCGAGATCGGCCACATGTCGGGCGGGTCGAACGTGCTGCACTACCTGCGCACGCGCGGACTCCCGACGGACCAGGCCGTCGTGGACGCGGTGATGGCGCTGGCCAAGCGCTCCGAGCGTCTGCTCACCGAGCAGGAGGTCGTCGAGACGGTGCAGGCGGCGGCGCGGCGCACAGGGTCCTGAGGCGTGCGGGCGCCGCCCGCGCCCGCGTCAGGCGACGCCGAACGCGCGGGTCAGTGCGACCACGCCGGCAAACACGCCGAGGACTCCCGCCGCTCGCGCCGCGAAGGCGGGCCACGGGGCGAGCCGCTCGAAGGTGATCGCAACGGCGACCACCGCCATCAGGCGCAGGTCCATCACGCCCGCCACCAGCAGGATCGTCATGAAGCCGGAGCAGCACAGGGCGCACGCGACGCCGGCCTGAAGGCCGTGCCGCCACGCGCCCCGGCCGCCGGGCGCCGGTGCCCGGGCGCAGGCCGGGGCCCTGCAGCGCCCGAGCTGCCGGGCCTTCCACCCCGTGAGCTGAACGCCTCCTGCCGCCACGAGGAGGGCGGCCGCCGCGAACGGAGCCGAGCGCGCGAGGGCCGCCCATCGCTGCTCGGCCGCCAGCCACAGCACGCCAGCCACCCAGACCGCCGCGCCGATCCCGGCCCACACGGCGAAGTAGCCGGCACCCGCCACCGCGGTCCGCGCGCCCAGGCGAGCGTCCGCTCCGGGGGCGAGGCGCCGGTATCTCGACAGCATCGGCACCAGCGACGGCATCATCATCGCTACCATCATCACCACCCACATCGCCAGGAAGACGGCTGCCGCGCCCAGGCGGCCCTGCCCCGGCATCGGCGTCCACGGGCCCGCCGCCACGCCGCCCGCCAGCGACATCGTGCCGGCCGACGGCATCGCCGCCGCCGGCATCGCGTCCGGCATCGGCATCGCGCCCATCATGGACCGCCGCAGCGCGACCGTCGCACCGACGCCCGCCACGAACACGACCGCGCTCGCCGCCAGGAACGCGCGCTCGCGCGCCGGGGCCGGGCCCGCAACCGGCGCCGGCTCGCCCGGCGCGCAGCAATCGTCCTCGGGCCGGCTCAGGCGCCGTACCGGTCGTGATGCCGGACCCAGGCCTGCGAGAACTCGAGACCGTCCTCGTCGCGCCCCTTCGGCATCAGGTCGAGCAGGTTGTAGGTCCCGTTCAGCAGGTCGATGCCCCGGGCGTAGGTCGAGTACGTGTGGTAGATCGCGCCGTCCTCGTCCTGGTAGAACGCGCTGAAGCCCTCCCGCTCCGAGCCGACCGGCACGCTCGCCTGGTAGTTGTAGAAGCCGCCGCTCTTGACCTGCTCCGGCGTGAACGACACGTGGAAGTCGTAGTTGAACTCGGTCCGGTTCGACGAGACCCATTTGAACCGCCACCCCATCCGCTTCTGGAACTCCGCGATCTTCGCGAGCGGCGCCCGCGACACGGCCACGAAGCTCACGTCACGATGCGGAAGGTGCGGGGTCATGCCGTCGTAGTGGTCGGCCCAGAACGAGCAGTGCGGGCAGCCCTGCTTCGCGTCCGGGTCGAACATGAAGTGGTAGACGGCGAGCTGGCTCCTGCCCGCGAACAGGTCGGCCAGCGTCTCCTGGCCCTTCGGGCCGTCGAAGACGTACCTTTTCTCGATCTTCACCCAGGGAAGCTCACGCCGCCGCCGGTTGAGGTCGTCGCGGAGCCGGGAGAACTCCTTCTCCTTCGCGAGGAACGCCGTCCGGGCCGCGAGCCACTCCTCGCGGGAGACCACCGGGTGACCCTCGAGACCGCCGCTGTGTGCCATGGGTATCGCTCCCTTGCCGGGTGCTGCGTCAATATGGACAGGAGTGGTCGGCAATGATAATATTCTACCATCCGGTTGAATACAAGCCATGGCCATGCGAGCGGCGGAGCTGAATCGGGTCTACGGGGCGCTCGCGGATCCCACCCGCCGCGCCATCCTCGGCGTGCTGGCCCGGGGCGAAGCCAACGTCGGGAGCCTGGCCGGCCGCTTTCCGATCACGCTCAACGGCGTCTCCAAGCACGTGAAGGTCCTCGAGCGGGCGGGGCTCGTGGCGCGCACGGTGCGGGGCCGCGAGCACCGGCTGCGACTCGTGCCCGGGCCGCTGCGGGACGCCACGGCGTGGCTGGAGCACTACCGCGGGTTCTGGGAGCAGCGGCTCGAGGCGCTGGAGGCGTACCTGGTGGGCCGGCCCGGCGGACGGCGGGCGCCGCGCGCCGGGCGGAGGCACGGATGACGGCGGGGCCCCGGACCGAGCTGGTGGTGCGGCGGCTGGTGCCGGTCGCGCGCGAGCGCGTGTTCGCCGCGTGGCTCGACCCGGTGAGCCTCGCCCGGTGGATGTCCCCGGGCACGGTGACCGGCGCCGACGTCGAGCTCGACCCGCGCGTCGGGGGCGCGTTCCGGATCGTGATGCACCACCCGGGCGGCTCCGTGGAGCACCGGGGCGAGTACCTCGCGATCGAGCCGCCGGCGCGGCTCTCCTTCACCTGGATCTCCGAGAACACGGGCCAGCTGCCCTCGCTCGTGACCGTCGAGCTTTACGAGCGCGGCGCGGGCACGGAGATCGTGCTGACGCACCGGCGCCTGCCGGGCGACAAGGTGGACGCGCATCGCCGGGGCTGGACCGACATCGTACGCAAGCTCGCGGAGGCGCTCACCGGAGGACCCCATGGCTGACGTCCGCGCCAGCATCGACCTGGCACTCGAGCCGGCCGCGGCCTTCGACGTCCTGGTCGAGGAGCTGGCCAACGCGCTGGTGCGCTCGGGGATCCGCTTCGAGCCGGGGCCCGGCGGGCGCGTCGCCGAAGGCGCCTTCGAGGTGGGCCGGGTGCTCACCTGGGAACCCGGGCGGGGGGTCGCGCTCGAATGGCGGCACGCCAGCTGGAATCCCGGCGTGGTGACCGAGATGCGCCTGCGGCTCGAGCCGACGGACGGCGGGACCAGGGCGACGTTGGAGCACCGGGGATGGGATGCGGTCATCGACGATCCCAAGGAGCTGGCGGGCTGGTTCGCGGGAGAGGTGCTCGCGCCCCTGCTGAACGCGAGCAGCCCCGTGGCCTTCGGCGACTGGTTCACCGACCGCCGGGCCCGGCGCCCGTCGGGCGCCGCGGCGCGCGCCACCTACCTGCACCCGCTCTACCACTATCCCAACTTCCGGGTCATCCTCGCCGAGCTGTCGTTGACCAGGGACGACCGCCTGCTCGAGGTCGGATGCGGGGGCGGCGCCTTCCTCAAGGCGGCGCTCCACAGCGGGTGCCGCGCGGCCGCGGTGGACCACAGCCCCGAGATGGTGCGGCTGGCGAGCGAGACGAACCGCGACGCGGTGGCCGCCGGGCGCCTCGAGGTGCGGGAGGCCGACGCCGCCTCGCTGCCCTTTCCCGACGGCGCGTTCACCTGCGCCGCGATGACCGGGGTCCTGGGTTTCCTCCCCGAGCCCGTGGCGGCGCTGGCGGAGATCCGGCGCGTGCTCGTGGCGGGCGGCCGGCTGGTGGCCATGGGCACGGATCCCGAGCTGAGGGGGACGCCGGCCGCGCCGGAGCCGATGGCCTCGCGCCTGCGCTTCTACGACAGCGCTCAGCTCGAGGCCCTCGGCCGCACGGCCGGATTCGCGGATGTGCGCGTGGTGCGACGCGACCTGCAGCCGTTCGCGCGCGAGGCGGGCGTGCCCGAAGCGCACCTGCCGCTGTTCGCCGCCGGCGAGGGTGGCGGCGCGCGGTTCCTGATCGCCCGGAAGACCGGCTAGCGGGGGCGGGACTCCGGTCCTACGGCCCGGCGACCGCCACCGGCGCGATCACCAGCCGGGAGCGGCGCATGGCCTCCGCGTTGCGCTCCACGATCGCCGCGTTGGTCGCGGCCCGCTCGGCCTGGCGCCGCTGGTTCTCGACCTCGTTCGCGGGGATCGACCGCCGGTTCTCGTCCACTTCGGGCAGCAGGTCCTGGGGCCCGAGCTCCGGCAGGGTATCCTCGAGCGGTGCGTGGTCGAGCAGCAGATCGAAGTAGACCACGGCGCTGTCGGTCAGGCTGAGGATGCTGCTGCGGGCCGTCAGCGCCATCGCGTAGCGTCCCGGCGGCGCGGGGCTCTGCCCGGGCAGGGTGCCGTCCCAGGTGACCGCCCGCACCCCGTCGCCCGCGCCCTCGTACAGCACGAGGAGGGTCGCGGTATCGGATCGCAGCTCGGCGTGCAGGGCGGCCTCGTGCGACGTCACGCACTGGAAGGTGAGCACCGCGCCGGAGTCGAGCGTGTCCGGGCGCAGCGGACGCACGGCGACGGCGAACGTGCGGTTGCGGGCCTCGGCGAACAGCGCGAGCTGGGCCGGCGTGAAGCTCGCCGGATCGAGGCTCACGGCCGGATCCTGCGCGATCGCGTCGCGGAAGTACCCGAGCGCCGTGTCGCGCTTCTCCGAGCCCGGCTGGAGCGAGTAGACCGCGCCCATGTACTCGTACGCCTGCGCCCGCTGCTCCGGGGTCACCTCGAGCGGCGTGCCCGGCGCGACGATCTGGCGCAGCAGCGCCAGCGCGCTCTCGATCTCCACGTTCTCGTACAGGCTGACGGCGTGCTGGAGGATCTCGGCTGCCGAGGTCTGGCCCGGCAGGCGCACCGCGGTGGCGACCATCAGGAGGGCAAACAGGCCGATGGCGCGGAGCCTCGTCACTGCCCGCCTGGAGCGCTCTGGAGGGAGACCTGCCCGAGGCGCACCGTCGCGCCCGGCTCCACCGTGATGAGCGTATCGAGCGTCACGAAGCCGGGGGCGCTGATCCGCAGCTGCCGCTGCCCGGACGTGACCTCGAAATCCACCAGCGCCCCGACGCCGACCGACTGGCCGTCCACGAAGATCTCCGCGGTCGGCGGGACGGTCCGGAGCCGGATCCGGCCCGTGGTCGGAGGCGCTGGCGCCGCCGGCTGCCCTGCCTCCGCTTGCAGCGCGAGCCGGCCCAGATTCAGCGTGCTGCCCCCGCGCACGGTGATGATCGTGTCGAGCGCGGCGTAGCCCGGGGCGCTGATGTGCAGGTGCCGCCGGCCCGCGGTCACCTCGGAGTCCACGAATCCCCCGCTGCCGCTCAGCTCGTCGTCCACGGTGATCTCGGCCGTGGAGGGCACGGCGTAGAGCAGCAGCTGGCCCGTCTTCTCCGTCGCGACGGTGGTGTCGAGCCGTGCGCCGGACGTCGCGGCGGGGAGCCGGTGCGCGGTGTCGGACCGCGCGCTCTCCGGAACGGCGGGCGCGGTCGGGGCCGGCGCGGCGGGAGCGCCCGGCGTGGCCGGGGTGCGCGCCGCGGGCGCCGCGGCCCGCGCCGGGGTCTGCGCCAGCTGGCTCGGTGCGGGGCCGCGGCTCACCAGCCAGTACACGCCGCCCGCGACCGCCGCGACCACCAGGCCCGCGGCCAGCAGCGGCTTCGCGCGCGACGGCCGCTTGGGGTACGGGATGGGCGGCGTGGACAGCACGCCGTGGTCGGTCCACGGCTGCGGCGTGACTCGCGGAGGCCGCGCGGCCGGGGGCGGCGGCGCCGGGGGCTCGGGGGACGCCGTCCACAGGCCGGGCGTCTCGATCGGCTCCGGCTCGGGCGTCGCGCGCTTCGCGCGGGGCGCCCCCGAGGCGCGCGGCGCGGGCCGCACGACGGAGGCGAAGGGCCCCGTCCTCGAGGGCGGTGGGGCGGGCGCAGGGGGCTCGGGCGGTGGCGTGGGCTCCGCGGGCGGCACCCGCCGAGCCGGCGCGGGTGGCGCCGTTCTCGCCGCGGGAGCCGGAGGCGCCGTCCTCGCGGGTGGCGCCGGCGCGGCGGGCTCCGGTGGCGGCGTGCGGGCGGCGGGTGGCGCCGGGTGCGCGGGCGCGGGCGGCGCCTTCCTCACCGGAGGAGCGGAGGCAGGAGGAGGGGCATGCGCGGCCGGCGGCGCCGCGGCGGCCGGAGCCGGTCGCGCGGCGTGGGCGGCCGGCACGGCCTTCGTGACCCCCTCCGCCGGGGCGGGAGGCACGACTCTCGGCGTCGGGGCCGGCGGCGGTGGCACGGTCGCCGCCGCCGTCGGCGCCTTGAACGAGGTGGTCCTCCCCGGGAGTCCGACGCCGGCGCGCGGGGGCAGCGGGGCGACCCGGATCCTCGGCACCGGCTCGCCGCGCACCAGCTGCCCGAGCACCGCATACGCGTCGCGGCGATCGGCGTCGGTGAAGGGGATCGCCTTGATCGCCGTGAGCATGTCCGCGGCGCTCGCGTACCGCTGCCCGGGATCCCGCGCCAGGGCCGTCTGCACGAGGCGCACCAGGGCGTCCGGGAGTCCCTCCCGCGACGAGCGCACGTCGCGCACCGACGTGAGGAAGTCGGCGTCGGACGGCACCGACCCGGTGAGCATCTGCAGTGCCACCACGCCGAGGGCGTACTGGTCGCTCGGCGGGCCGCCGACACCCCCCGCGTCCGCCCCACCGGCGCGGGCCGCGGCGGCGGCGCCCGTCATTTCCCTGATGGTGCGCGCGATGCCGAAGTCGGACACCATCACGCGCCCGTCGCGGTCGATCAGGATGTCGCCGGCCTTGAGATCGCCGTGGTTGGTCCCCTGCCCGTGTGCGTAGTCGAGCGCCGCGGTGGCGGCGCGGAGCACCAGCAGGATGGCCGGCAGCGGGAGGGCGCCCTGGGAGTGGAGGATGGCGTCGAGCGCCCGGCCCTCCACCAGCTTCATCGCGATGAAGTACGGGGCGCCGGCCCGCAGGCCGACGCGGTAGACGGGCACGATGTTCGGGTGATTGAGGGCCATCGCGGCCCGCGCCTCGTCCTTGAAGCGCGCGGCCGCCTGCGCGTACCCGCCCCCGGTCGGGAGCACCTTCACGGCCACGGGGCGCGGCGGGTTGATCTCGGCGGCCTGGTACACGACCGTCCGGATGCCGCGGCCCAGCACCCGTTCCACTTTGTAGACCGAGGCCAGGAACCGCTGGACCTGGCCCAGCTCCAGGTCGTCGCTCTCGGCGTGCGGCAGCCGGCCGGCCGCGGCGGGCGTTCCGGCGACGGTCCGTGCCGAGGGCGTGATCTCCGCTCCGCACTTCCCGCACATGCGTGCGCCGGCCTGCAGCTCCGCGCCGCACTTGGAGCAGGTGTTCATGGCACTAGAGTCTATGCTGATACCGATCAGAGGCAAGATCGGCGCCCGCCCGGCGCTCCCCGTTCAACCTCCCGCCGCCTCGCAGCGCGAGGGCGGCATGGTGGCCGTCGGGGCCACCTTGGCGAAGTAGAGGCTGCGGACCGCCGGCACCGGGATCGGCCCGTACGACAGCACGAGGTCGTGGAACCGGCACAGGTTGAACGCGCTCCCCTCCCGCGCCTCCGCCGCGCGCCGGAAGTCCCACCACTCCCGCACGCCCACCGGGTAGGTGTTGAGCTGCACGTAGTCGAGCTGTGCCCGCTGCAGCTTCGCGGTCGCCTCGGGCCGCTCCTGGAAGGCGTCGCGCACCATCAGCGCGACCGCGCTGTCGCCGTTCATCCCCATCGTGTGGAGCCGCACGTCGATGATCACGTTCGCGTACATCCGCAGGTCGGCCTTCAGCGCCACCAGGCGCGCCTTCACCGCGTCGCCGCCGTTCGCGCCCAGCTCCTCCATTGCCTGCTCCATGTACACCGCCCATCCCTCGATGTAGCTGTTGAGCCCGTACACGGTCCTCAGGAGCCGGCGCCACTCCGGCGTCACGCGGTTGGCGTAGTCCCCCTGCACGATGTGCCCGGGCATCGCCTCGTGGATGGTCAGCGAGAGCATCTTGTACTTGTTGTACTCGCGCAGCTTGGCCTCGGCGTCGGCCGCCTTCCACTCCTTCGGGATCGGCGTCACCCAGTAGAACGCGCTGAGGTTGGGTTGCAGCGCCGGCGCGAACACCGCCCCGCCCACGCCGTAGCTGCCGCGCTCGAACACCGGCGTCGGAATCACCTTGAGATTGGAGAAATCGGTCTGCGAGAGGACGTGGTGGTCCACCACGAACCTCTCGAGGTCCGCCACGGTCCGCTGGCCCACCTCGACCAGCGAGTCGCGGTTGGCGTGCTCCTCCCCGATCCTGCCCAGCACCCGGCCCACGATCGCGTTCAGCACGGTGGCGCTGTCGCCCGCCGGCCGCTTGCCCGGGAACCACGACGAGTAGAGCGGATCGGCCAGCTGCAGCATCTCGTGCCGGATGGCCCGCATGCTGTCTTCGGCCGAGCGCAGCATCTCCTCCGGCGTCACCGACGCCTGGAGGTAGTAGCGCCACTTCTGCTCGAACATCCCGCGCCCCATGCGCCAGTCGAACGCCGCCCGCCTGGGGAGCGTGTCGCGCACGAACGCCGCGTAATGCGCGAGGGCGGCCAGCGCCGGCCCCTGCGCCGCCTGGTAGCGGGCCTGGGAGGGCGTGCCCTTCACGAACGCGGTGCCCATGTTCTTGAGCAGGTCCGCGACGCCGGCCATCTCCTCCAGCGCCACCTTGCGATAGATCTCGTTCGACGCGGTGAGGTTCCGGGTCGCGACGCCGATCCACGCCGGAATCTGCTCGACGCGCGTCGTCAGGTCCCGCGCCCGCGCGGCCGTGTCGGCGTACTCGAGGCTGATGTTGGCGAACAGCGCGCTGCCCAGGATCTCGGCGTAGAGCTGCGGGCGGCGCTGGTAGAACCGCTCGCTGTCGAGGCTGAAGCTCGCGAACTTCACAGCGTTGTCGAGCAGGTCGTAGTCGGCCTGCGTCTGCGGCTCGAGCCGGTCGCGCCGGATCGCCCCGAGCCGGGTCGCGAAGTCGCGGTAGTACGCGCGCTGGTGGTCGAGCGCCGCCGCCGAGTAGTCGTCGAGCAGCGCGTCGAGCCGCAGCGTGTCCCTGGTCCGCGGGTCCACGAAGACGTGAAGCCCCACCTGGCTCGCGCCCGACGGTGAGAAGCTCAGGCTGGTGTAGACGTACTCGTCGGCGAGCGCGGGGAAGCGGGAGTCCCCGCGGCTGCAGGCGGCCGCGGCGGCCACCAGCAGGGCGGCGGAGACGGGAAGCAGCTTGCGGAGCATACGTCCTCGGGTTTGGGACACTGAACGGCGGCGCAGAATGCGTGCCGCCGGGTCGCCGGGCCGTCCGAATCCTGAAGGCTTCGGTCGGCATGGACCGCTCCGGCCGGCGGCGCGCTTGACGATGGACTGACGCCGGGCGGCCACCTTCGCTCGCGCCACCAGGTGGAGCGTGCCCCGTGAAGCTCCTGCTCGTCAGCCCGACCTCGCCCCTGTGGCGCACCCGCGCGCCGGGAGAGTACCGGGGGCCGCGGGCCTTCCGTTTCTCGATGCTCTCCAGCCTCTACGTCGCGGCGGCGATGCCGCCCGGCGTCGAGACCCGCGTCGTGGACGAGGATGTGGAGCCGGTGGACTTCGAGGCGGAGGCGGACCTGGTGGGCGTGTCGTTCATGACCTACAACGCGCCGCGGGCCTACGAGATCGCGGACGAGTTCCGGCGCCGCGGGAAGACGGTCATCGCCGGGGGCTACCACCCGACGTTCCTGCCCGAGGAGGCCGCCCGGCACTTCGACGCCGTGTGCGTCGGCGAGGCGGAGGCCAACGTGCCCGCGATGCTGGCCGACCTCGCGGCGGGCGGGTTGCGGAAGGTCTACCGCCGCGAGTCCGGACCGCTCGCGGGCCTGCCGGTGCCGGACCGGAGCCTCATCCGCCGCGGCGCCTACATCACCCCCGACGCCGTCCAGGCCACCCGGGGCTGCCCCTACGCCTGCACCTTCTGCTCGGTCGCGGCGTTCTGCCACCACTCGTTCCGCACCCGCCCCGTGGAGGAGGTGGCCGACGAGCTGGCGGGTCTGGGCCGCCGGGTGCTGTTCGTGGACGACAACATCATCGGCGACCGCGACTACGCGCTCGACCTGTTCGCCCGCATCGCGCCGCTCGGGAAGCAGTGGTGCAGCCAGTGCAGCGTCCGCATCGCCGACGACCCGCGCCTGCTCGAGGCGGCGGCCCGGAGCGGGTGCATCGCCCTGTTCCTCGGCCTCGAGTCGCTGAGCGACGGCAATCTCGGCGCCTGGCGCAAGACCACCAACCGCGCGGGCGACTACGCGCGCGCCGTCACGCGGCTGCACGCCGCCGGCATCGGCGTGTACGCCGGCTTCGTGTTCGGCATGGACGACGACGACGCGGCCACCTTCGAGCGTACGCTCGCCTTTCTCGACACGGCGCACGTGGACGTGCTGCAGTGCACCATCCTCACGCCGTTCCCGGGCACGCCGCTGTTCGACGACTTGGAGCGTCAGGGCCGCATCCGGACGCGGGACTGGGAGCTGTACGACTTCGGGCACGTGGTCTTCGAGCCTCGGCGGCTCAGCCCCGAGGCCCTGCTGGCCGGCGCCAGCTGGGTGGAGAGCCGGTTCTACTCGCGCCGGGCCGCCTGGCGGCGCATCGTCCGCGCGTTCGGCTACCTGCGGCCGGCGGCGGTCGTGGGCGCCCTCATGCCCCTCAGCCTGGGTTACGTGGCCCGCTCGAGGGCGTACGGCGTGCGGGAGAAGGCGCGCGGACACGAGCGCGTCGGATCGGCGCCCCTCCCCGCGTAGCATCCGGTTCGCCCGGCGCGCCGACACCGCGCGCCGGGACGTCCGCCGCTCCCGCCCGCCTCAGAACTGGCGCGTCTCGCCCGGCACCATCACCCGGAGCCGCCGGTCGCCCTTGAACGCGGCGCGCACGTCGGCCGCGGTCGCCAGGATCGGGAACGTGGCGTAGTGCATCGGGACGATGACGGTGGGGCGGAAGTACTTGCGCACCGCCAGCGCCGCGGTGCGCGGGTTCTCGGTGAACGGGCCGCCGCCCGCGCACAGCAGGATGATGCGCGGGTGGTACTGCTCCTGGATGAGGGCCATGTCGCCGAAGATCCAGGTGTCGCCCGTGTCGTACAGCGTCCGCCCGTCGGCGAACTCGAGCACGAAGCCCAGCGGCCGGCCGTCCGGCACGCTGCCGTGTACTGCCGGCACCGCGTGGATCGTGACGTCGCCGATCCTGACGGTCCCGCCGACGTTGACGCCCACCAGCTGCGAGTCGGGAAGGCCGAGGGTCTGGGCCCAGTCGTAGGCGGCCACGACCTTCGCGCCGCTCGCCGTGGCGATGGCCTTGGCGTCGGCCGCGTGGTCGAAGTGCGAGTGGGTCACCAGGATCGCCGCGGGATGGTAGCGGCTCGTGTCCTTGAGCGAGTCGGGCGTGGACGGGTTCTGCCGGAGGAACGGGTCGATCAGCAGCTGCGTGCCGCCCGCCGAGGTCACGAGGAACGCGGCGTGCCCGAGCCAGGTGACGGTGATCGGCTTCGCGGCGGAGGTGGCGTGGCGCCGGGCCGGCGCCTGGGCCACGGACGGCGCCGCGGCCGCGGCGCCGAGCAGGGCCAGGCCGAGGACGGGCGCCGTGACGCGGAGACTGGGATGCATGCGTTGACTCTCCCTCAGTGCGGGGTGGATGTTTCCCGGGCGAAAGCCCGAGGATGCCGTGCCTGGATCCCGGAAAGATGAATCCGCCGGCCGCCGCGAGGAACCCCGGATGCCCCGCGCCACCACCCGCGCCGTCCTGATCGACCGCCTCGGTCCGCCGGAGGCGCTGGTGGAGCGCGACGTGCCGCTCGGCGACCTCGGCCCCGGCGACCTGCACCTCGAGGTCCACGCCAGCGGCGTCAACTTCGCCGACCTCCTGCAGCGCGCCGGCCTCTACGGCGTGATGCCGCCGCGCCCGTTCAGCCCCGGCTTCGAGGTCGCGGGCGTGGTGGTGCGCGCCGGCTCCGCCGTGACGGGCTGGGCCGTCGGCGACCGCGCCGTCGCCATGCTCCCGAGCGGCGGCTACGCCCGCGACGTGATCGTCACCGCCCGCCAGGCCTTCCGCTATCCCGAAGGGCTGACGCCGGTCCAGGCGGCCGCGGTGCCGGTCGTCTTCCTCACGGCGTGGGTCTGCCTGTTCGAGGCCGCCCGCGCCCGCGCCGGCGAGACGGTGCTGATCCTCGGCGCCGGCGGGGGCGTCGGCACCGCCGCGGTGCAGCTCGCCGTGCGGCACGGGCTCACCGCCGTCGGCACCGCGGGCAGTCCGGCCAAGCGCGAGTTCGTGGTGGGCGAGCTCGGTGCCGCGGCCTGCTTCGACGCGCGGGGCGACTGGGAATCGGAGGTTCGGCGGCGCCGGCCGCCGGGCGTGCACGTGGCCCTGGACCCCGTCGGCGGCCGCGCGACGGCCGCGTGCCGGCGGCTCCTCCTGCCGTTGGGCAGGCTGGTGGTCTACGGCCTGAGCGAGGCGATGCCGGGCGCGCGCCGGAGCTGGCTGGAGGCGGGGCGCGCGTACCTCCGGACGCCGCGCTTCCACCCGCTGTGGCTGGTGGAGCGCAACCAGGGCGTGTTCGGCGTGCAGCTGCTCCACCTGTGGGACCAGGAGGCCGTGCTGCGCCCGGCGCTGACGGAGATCTACCGCGCCGTGGCCGCGGGCGAGATCCGGCCCATCGTGGACCGGACCTTCCCGCTCACGCGCGAGGGCGCGGCCGCCGCGCACCGCTACCTGCACGAGCGCCGGAATCTCGGCAAGGTGGTCCTGACGGCGTGAAGCGGAGCTTCCGGCGGTCCCGGCCGCGCTCCGCAACCGCCTTCCGAAGACCCGGTCTGCCCCTCCCCCTTGCGCGACGCGCTGGCGCACTCACTTATCAGTCGCGGGTGGGCCTCTTCGGGGTGAGCCATGAGAGTTCCTTTCATTAGATACCGTCCCTGCCCGGCGACCGTGGGCTTCCTGCTGGCGCTGCTCGCTGCGGGGGTCGCCGTGGCCGGCGCCCAGGCGCCGCCGTTCGTGCTCGACTCGATCACGGCGGGGGCCGACCACGCGTGCGGCCTGACGCCGCAGCACGCAGCCTGGTGCTGGGGCAGCAACGCGAACGGCCAGTTGGGGAATCCGGCCGTGACGGCGTCGTGCGCCGGCGGGGACGAGGCCTGCAGCGCCAAGCCCGTCAAGGTCGCGACCAGCGTTCCGTTCGCGTCCATCAGCGCGGGCAACGGCTTCACCTGCGCGCTGAGCACCTCGGGCGTCGCGTACTGCTGGGGCGCCAACCGCTTCGGCCAGCTCGGGATCGGCTCGCAGGTGCCGAGCGCGCGGCCGGCGAAGGTGGGCATCGAAGGCGTCGCCTTCCAGTCCATCAGCGCGGGCGACACCCACGCGTGCGCGGTCACGACGGCCGGCGCGGCGTACTGCTGGGGCAGCAACGCGGGCGGGAAGCTCGGCGCGGGCGGCACCAGCGGCGGGCACACGGTGCCGACGCTGGTCGGCGGGCACGTCGCCTTCCGCTCCATCAGCGCCGGCTTCTACCACACCTGCGCCCTGGCGCGCGACGGCGTCGCCTGGTGCTGGGGGCGGAACGAGCAGGGCGAGCTGGGCAACGCCCCGCGCGCGCAGAGCTCGGTGCCGTCCCGGGTGCCCGCCTCCGCCGCCTTCCGCATCGTGCACTCGGCGGCGCAGTTCGATTACACGTGCGGAGTGGACGCGAACGGGGCCCTGCTGTGCTGGGGTGCCGACTGCTTCGGCCAGCTGGGCATCGACTCGCTCCTCGAGCAGTGCGGCACGCCGCCGATGCCCTGCAGCACCAAGCCCGCCGCCGTGCACGGGACGGGCGCGTACCGGACGGTGAGCACCGAGTTCTCCCACACCTGTGCGCTCACGGCCGAGGGCGCCGTGCTGTGCTGGGGCGACAACAACGCCGGCCAGCTCGGCAACGGCAGCGCCGGCGACCGGAGCGCGGTGCCGGTGCCCGTCGGCGGGGCGCAGGTGTTTCGCGCCCTGACCGCCGGGAAGGAATTCACCTGCGCCATCACCGTGCAGGGCGCGCCGCTGTGCTGGGGCCTCAACACCAGGGGCCAGCTCGGCGCCGGCGACGAGACCAACCGGAGCGTACCGACGCCGGTCGCCCAACCCTGAAGTGTCGCGGCGGCCGTCTGCAACGCCATCTTCGCGGCGACGGCGGGTGAGGAAGCTGCCGATAAGCGCACCGGCGGCGTAGGGGGTAGCGCTCGCTGGGGAGGTCGTGCGCCAGGCCGGGACGGCGGGCCCGCCGCCGGGCCGCGCGACTCCTACTTCAGGGGAGCGCGCATTGCCCGCATCGGGGCGATGCGCTCTTCCAACTCCTCGGCCGTAAGCTCGAGGGCTTCGGCCTTCTTCCCGGTCGCCTTCCGGATCACCTCTCGCTGGGCCGGGGTCAGCTTGATCCGGACCAGCTCCCTGTGTCCCTCCATCAGGTGCCTCCCTCGGGGACGGGTTGCAGCGTGCACTGCGCCGAACCCGACCCGCCACCATAGCGGAGTCCGCGTGAATGCCGCGTGAACGGCGCGTGAATGCCACCTTGCGGCGCCGTGGGCGGTGCGTACCTTAGCCCGGGTCCCAGGCTGGGCGGCGCCATGGATGGCATTGCCTTCCACCTCTTCGGCCCCCCCGAAGTGGCGCTCCCGCACGGTGAACCCGCGCGCGGCATCGCCTCGCCCAAGTGTCTGGCGCTGCTCGCCTATCTCGCCCTGGAGCCCGGTCCCCACTCACGCGAAGAGCTGGCCACGCTCCTGTGGGGCGACTTCCCCGAGAACGCCGCTCGGGCTTCCCTGCGCCAGGCGCTGAAACGGATTCGCGACGGGATCGGCGATCAGCTGCACGTCGAGCACACCACGGTCGAGCTGACGGGACCGGTCGCGTGTGACGTGACGGCCTTCCTCGAGGCGGCGCGGCGCGATCCGGGCGAGGCGGCTCGCTTCGACGTCGCGCACTTCCTGAACGGTCTCGCGCCGCACCGCGCCCCCGCCTTCGACGAATGGGTGACGGCCCGGCGGCGGCGCCTGACGCGGGTCTACGAGGAGGCGGCGGCGGAGCTTTCGCGGCGCGCGGCGGCTGCGTCGCGCTGGCACGAGGCGGCGACGTGGGCCGATGCCTGGATCGAGTGCGAGCCGATGTCCGAGGAGGCCACCCGGGCGGCGATGGAGGCCTGGTACCTCGCGGGCGATCGCGGCACGGCCCTGGCGCGCTTCGCCGCCTACCGCGATCGGCTCGCGGCCGACCTCGGCGCCGCGCCGAGCGGCGCGCTGCAGCAGCTGCTGCGCCGGATCGAGTCGGAGAGCGGCGTGCGCCGCGCCCGGGCGCCGCGCCGCACGCCCGATCCCGTCGCTCCCTCCTTCGAGTGCAGCCTGATCGGCCGCGAGCAGGCGTGGCGCCTGCTCACCCGGTCGTGGACGGCCGCCGCGGCGGGCCGCGACGCCCTGGTGCTGATCGAGGGCGAGGCCGGCGTCGGGAAGACGCGTCTCGGCGAGGACTTCCTGCGCTTCGTGGCCACCGGGGGAGGGACCGTGCTGCGCGGCCGCGGCTACGATGCCAGGAGCGGGATCCCGTTCGGCCCGGTGGTGGAGCTGCTGCGCGGCGCACTCGAGGCTCCCGGCGCCTCGACGACCGAGGCGGAGTGGCTGAGCGAGGTCGCGCGGCTCGTGCCCGAGCTGCGGCGGCGCTTCCCGGCCGTGCCGGAGCCGGGCGCTCCCGCGCGTGCCACGGAGCGGTGGCGCCTGTTCGAGGGTGTGGTCGAGGTGCTGCTCGCGGTGGCGGCGGAACGGCCGACCGTGGTGTTCGTGGACGATCTGCAGTGGTGCGACGCGGACACCTGCGCGCTGCTCCATTTCCTGGTGCGCCGCCTGGAGACCAGCCCGGCGCTGGTGGTGGCGGCGCTCGCCGTGGACGAGCTGGAGCGCGACGCACCCGCGGCCCGGCTGTGCCGCGCGCTCCGCGCGCGTTCCCGCGCCATCGTGGTCCCGCTGCCCGCACTCACCGAGGAGCAGGTGTGGCAGATGATCCGGGAGATGGGCCACCTCAAGAGCGCGTCGGGCGCGCGGCGGTTCGCCAGGCGCGTGTTCGACGTGACGGACGGCAACCCGTTGCACGTCGTGGAGCTGTTGAAGACGCTGTTCGCCCAGGGGCTCCTCGCCGTGGACGAGGCGCGCGGCGAATGGACGGCTGCGTCGACCGAGCCCTACGGGATGCACGAGTTCCCGCTGCCGGCGACCGTGCAGATGGCCATCGCCGAGCGGGTGGCGCGCCTGCCGTACGTGCTCCGCGACCTGCTGGCCGTGGTGGCGGTGGCCGGCGCCGGGTGCCGCGTGGACGTGCTCTCGGCGGTGCTGGGCGTCTCGCGCCTGAGGGCCGCCGCGCTCGCCGACGAGCTGGTCGAGCGGCACCTCCTGGCCGGGGAGAAGGCCGTCTACCGATGCGCCCATCCGATGATCGCCGCCGTGGTGCGGGGCGAGGTCACCGCGTCGCGCCTGACCGAGCTGCACCGAGCGCTGGCGCTCGCGCTGCAGGGCGCCGCGACGGAGCATGACGGACGCGACGTCGCAGGCGACGTGGCCCGTCACGCCGAGCACGGTGGCGAGCCGGAGATCGCCTACCGAAGCGCGCTGCTGGCGTCCGAGGCCGCACTGGTGCGGTACGCGTACGAGGAGGCACTGTCCTGGCTCGATCTCGCGGCGAGTGCCAGCCGGGGCGAGACCCAGGCCGACGAGGTCAACCGCCGAACGGCGGATGTGCTGCGGCTCGCCGGCTGGACCGAGCCGCCGCGGCCGGTCCCGCGGCCCGGGACGCCGGCGCGGGGGTTCGCCGCCGCCGACCTCGACCTGCAGGAGGGGGGGCCGCGATAAGACCAGCTATCTCCTGATGGGCCGGCGATGCCGACGAGGGACGCCCATCGGGCTAACGGCTCTTCTCACTGTCCGGCGGCGTCAGGTCTTCGTGAGCCTCGGCCAGCCTTCATCTTCGAACATCGGCATGCATGCGAGTTCCGGTCGCTCAAGGTCGGCGGCGAGAACCGCCACCCCGAGATCCCCCTTGTAGAGGCTGAACGGACGCCAGGGCGCACGGCCCGGCGTCAACACCTCGCGCGCCGCCCTTGCGCCGAGCGCGCGCGCACGGCTCAGCCACACGGGATCACCCGTATGCCGGTAGAGGTTCAGGAGGGCGTACGCGCGGCCTGCCTTCGAGCAGCACAGGGTGGCCCCCCGTTCGCGGCCCTCCCACGTATGCCAGGCGCTGAGCCTGGCGAGATCCAGGAACTCTCGCCGCCCGAGCTCCCGGTGGGCCAAGGTCCACAGGTGGACGAAGCCCGCGGAGCCGCCGCACCAGCCTGAGCTGTATCCGGTGAACGGCTCCTCGCCGGGCCCGGCATGGTCACACGCCCAGGCTACACCGCGGCCGTTGGGCTCGGCGCAGGAAGCGAGCTCGTGGAGGCGCCGCTCCAAGCCGTCCGGCGGGCGTCCACCGGCCGAGGCGTGCCACCGAAGAGTCGCGTAGAGCACGCCGGCCCACCCGTGCGCCAGGCCCGGCACCGGCAGCTGCGCGCAGCCCGGCACCGGCGGAAAGCCGGCGATTCTCCGCCACAGTCGCCCCTGCGTGGCCCAGCCGAGTCGCTCGACGGCCGGTGTCGCCGCGCCACCGCCGGCCCGCAGCGCATCCGCCAGCATCGCGCAGGCCAACAGGGTGCCGGCTCGCCCGAGCGTCAGGTCGAAGCTCCGGCACGGGCCGCGCGAGGCGGCCACGAACGCTGCCGCCGCCGCGTCGGCGGACGTGGAATCGCAGACGGCCAGACTCAGCAGCGCGCGAACCAGGTGGATGCCGCTCGCCGTGTGGTACGGCGTCGTCCGCCCCACTATGTCGGCCGGGATACCGATCGCCTCGTCGTAATACGCTTCGGGCCGCCCGATTTCGCGCTCGGCCCGCACCAGCCAAGCGTCAGCAGCGGACAGCAGCCACGGGTCGTCCAAGGCGCAGGCCAGCCTGCAGAGCCCAGCCGCGACGCCGGCAGCGCCCATCGTGACGGAGGCCGTCGGGGGCGCAAGGACTGCCGCGAAACCCGGTCCCGCTGGGTCGAGTGACCGGAGGGCTTGCTTGAGGATCTTCGAGAGCGCCAGCGACGCCGAGCCCGAGTCCCATGCTCCGGCACGCCGGCCGCCGCGAGTCGACTGTCTCCGGCCCGCCGCCCGCAGGGATGCGGCGAAGGCTGCCATGGAGCCGTAGCGGGCGGAAGGCGACCTGGACAGAGCGCGCCGCAGCACGCGCTCGACGCCTGGCCACGGCCTGGTGTGTCGCCGGGCGAACGGGAGCGGCGCGGCCGTTGCGATCTGCCGCAACGCGCGCCGCTGTTCGAGCGCGAAGTCCAGGTGGAAATCACCCGTGAGGAGGGCGAACAGCAAGGCGGCCACTGCGTATTGGTCGGTCGCCGCGGTTGCCGGCGGCGGCCGATGCCCTTTCAGAGCCGCCCTCGCGTATTCCGGCTCTGCGAAGAACCCGACGCCGGCGCGTGGGACGCCGTGGGTCGTCCCCCGGTCGTCGAGCACCCGGGCGAAGCCGAAGTCCAGGATGGTGACCTGCCCATTGTCGGCGACGAGCAGATTGCGCGTGTCCGCGTCGGCGTGGACGACGCCGAGAGCGTGAAGGCGTGCGTACGCCTCGGCGATGGCGCCGCACAGTGCGAGCAGTTGGTCCCGCCGCCCCACCTCGCGCAGCTCGGCGGCCGCGATCGCGGGAGACACGCCGCTGCACCACGATGTTACCACGTACGGGCGCTGCCGATGCGTCCCCTCCCCGAGGAGCCGCGGCGCATCGCGGCCAGCGAGCATGCGCACCACGCGCGCCTCGTTCGCCAGGAGCGACGCCGGCAACTCACCCGCGCCGGGCCGCAGGATCTTGAGGGCGGCGGGCGCCCTCCCGTCACTGGCCTGGTAGACCTCAAAGTCCTCAAGCGCCTGCACGCACCGCACGATCCGCCACTCGCCGACGCGGTCGCCGCGTCGCAGCATGGGAGCGATGGCTTTCGCTTCCGGCGAACCGGCGGCGACGAGGAAGCCGGCGTTGCAGCAGTCGCGGATGACGGGGAAAGCCGCCGCCAGCACGGCCTCCGGGTTTCGACCGTTCCGCCTGGCGTATGCCAGCACCGCGTCAGCGACGCGACGGGGCTTGCGAAACAGCGCGAGCAGCTCGGCCGCCTGACGGCCCACGACCTTGGCGTGGTGACGCGAGCCCGGCCGGCTCACCGTGAAGTCGCCTCCGTCCCGGCGGAGGCGACTTCCCGTGCGCGCGCCTGCGTCCGCGACGGGCACGATCCGGACGTCCGGCGGCAGCACCTGCGGACCGGCAAGGGGCATCGCGTCTACCCGAACGCCGCCGTGCGCCGCAGCCACGGCGCGGGCGTCCAGGTGCGCGTATCCACGCCCGCCAGCGCGACGCGGTCCAAGGCGAAGCGCCACGCCGGCACCGATGCCGGGATGGAGTCCCGGGCCGCGACGAGAGCCTCCGCAAGGCGCTGCGTGATCCAGTCGCGCCAGCTCGATGGGCCCTGCTTCGAGAGCCCCCGCCTGGCCCCCGGAGGGTCCAGTCCCCACGACAACAGGCCGTCTCCGCCGAGGTCAGCCGTGAACGGGACCCCGTGAGGCGGCATCCCCGCAAGCGCGCGGGCCCACCGTCGAGCCGCGGCCTCGAGCGCGGCCAAGGTCCGGAAATACACCACCAACTTGTCCGGACGCAGCAGACCGTGAATGTCCCCCCCGACCTTGCACTCGAAGGCACGGACGTCGGCCAGCCGCGGGACGACCTCGTCGAGCGCCGCGGGCAGGCGATCGGCGTGCGGGCTCACGTACAGCTTGTAGCAGGGCTCGGAGCGTGAGGGCCGACTCGCCCCGCGCACACGCCAGATGAACCATGCCCCCGAGGTGCTGGGCACGACGCTCCGGTCGTGAGCGTATCGGTCTGGTCGCAGGAAGGCGGCGACGCCAGCGCCATCGGGCCAGCGCCGGCGGGCATCGGGAGAAGCCGGGAGCGTGTTGAATCCGTACAGGCGGGACGCGAGGAGGCGCGCGTCGACGCTCCCGAGGGCTGCGGCGTACCGCAAGGCCCGAAGCGAGAGGTCGGCAGGCCTCGACTCCGGGGCGGGTGCGTCGGCATCGGGAAAGAACAGCGGATGCGCCGCCGCGCCGGAAACGAACCTCCCGCTGCACTCGACTTCCAAGACCCCGTCGAGCACCAGCTCGGCGATCCTCTCGCGGGGTCGCGCCCCCAGCGACGCGCGTGCTCGACTCGACAGACGGAGCGGCCGCGTTAACTCGCGCCAGAGGCTCGCGCCGGCCGCATCCACCAGGCGCACCGGCGGGCCGGGCCGCATCGGCTTCAGCAGGCCGGCAGCTCTGCGACCGAAGACGTGCTCGCTGGACGGCAACTGCACCGGTCCCCGGCGACGCCCCAGCGTTCTCAGCTCATAGTCGGGCGAAGCGCGGAAGCGACAGTCGAGAAGCCGGGCGGGCGGGGTGAGCGCCACCGACGCCCCTTCCCCTAGCTACCTCGCCTGAAGGACCCTCAGCTCACCTCGGAGCGCTGCCAAGTCGGCGTTGGTGACGCGCGGCTTCGGCTTGGGCTTGAGGGTGACGTTTCCAGTGCACGTCTTCTTGTCAGGGCAAGGTTCGCTCGGATCCAGCGCGGCATCCCGCTCAGGCAACACGGCGACCATCAGGTCGTGGGTCCCGAATGGCCTCATACTCCCTCCCATCGAAGGTGGAGTCCGACGCCAGAAGGCAGGTGTGTCACGCTTGGAGTTATCTCGCTGCCCGTGAGAGTGTCAAGCGCGATCCGCCAACGGCCGACGCCGGGTCCCGGGTCCCGTCTCACACCGCCATCGGTCGTCCGCGTCCGTCCCAGCCGCGCCCCTCAGTACCGGAGCTTCGCCACCCAGATGTTGCTTTCCGACTGCGACACGCTGAGATACAGCCGGTCCTTGCCCACGCTGACGAACCCGAGGCCGGTGAGCGGCGGGTCGTCGAACGCCACCACCAGGCGCGCCGGGCCGCGCACCACGGGTATGGCCCAGATGCCAGGGCCACCGTCCGGCCGGGTCGCGAAAGCATAGATGGTCCTGCCGTCGCGGGAATAGCGTGGGACCCCGCCCGCCCAGGCGAGCCTGCTCCGGGCAAGAAGGTCGCGGTGCAGCACCGAGCCGCTCATGGGTGAGATCAGCAGCAGGTTGAACGATTCGTCGATGCACGCCACAGCACTCCCGTCCGGCGCCCACTCGGGCAACTCGCACGCGCCGTGGCCCAGCGGTGCCGCCGCGTGCCAGGGACCGCCGATGCTGTCGCGCGAGAGCACCCACAGCGCGAACGACCCGGAGCGATCCGACTGAAAGGCGATGCGCAGGCCGTTCGGGGACCAGGTCGGGTGTTGGTTCAACCTGAGGCTCCCGGTGAGGCGCACGGGCGTGCCTCCCTCTGCGGGCATCACCATCACATCGGCCCGGCTCATGCTGACGTAGGAGTAGAACGCGATCTCCGTACCGTCTGGCGACCAGCGGGGCCCCTCCTCCTGAAGCGTACTGGCGGTGAGCGGCTCGGGAGCACCACCCGCCAACGGCAGCCTATACACATCCATGCTCCCACGGAGGTTGCTGTCGAAGGCCAGCCACTTCCCGTCGGGCGAAACGTCGTGCTGCTCGATCACCTGATTGTCGTTGGTCAGTGGATGGCCGTCGCGGATGGAGACGGGCTCGGTGCGCTCGAGCGGATAGGACCAGATGTTCTGCCGCGTCGTGAACTGTGCCCACGCGAGAGTCCTCGCGCCGATCGAGTAAGAGATCGAATGCGGGTCCGTCAGCCCGGGGACGAGTCGCGGTTCCCCTCGCATGCCTCTCGGCCCCACTTCGGCGACGTATACGGCACGTGGCCCATCGCGGTTGGAGACGAACAGCAGATGCCGCGTGTCGAGCCACGTGGGGCTGACATTGAGGTTGGCGTCGCTAGTAAGCCGCACCGGCGTGCCCCCGCCCGAGTTGATGATCCAGATGGACGATGGAGCCACGTTGCCGGTGACCTGCCACGCCAGATTGCCACTGACGTACGCAATCCACTTTCCATCCGGCGACCAGGCCGGCGAATGCAGATCCGCGTTCCCCTCCGGCTGAATCCCTACGACTCGCGCCGCGGCATCCCCGGCCAGTTCGCTGAAGAGCGTGTCGCCGCGCGCGAAGGCGGCGCGGCTGCCGTCGGCGGACCATGCCACCGCCACGGCCGGCACCGGGAGCGGCCGGAGGGCCCCGCCGAGCCTCCCGGTCTCGTACCACGCGAAGCGTCCTGCTCGGTGACCCAGGAACCGCACCGACTGGCCATCCGCGCTCCAGGAGGGAAACAACGCACGATCGAACGTGTTGTCCCCGAGACGAACCGCGGCTCCCCCCGCGACGTCGAAAGCGCCGCGGACGAAGGGGCGCCAGGCACCTACTGGGCCGGCCACGTACGCCACCTCGTTTCCATCCGGCGAGATCGCCGGCTGGAACTCGATCCCTGGCTCGCTGGTGACATGCACGATGTTGGAGACCGTGATGTCGAGCGGCTTGGCGTGCAGCACTCGATACGCCAGGTCCACGACGGACACCACGAGCACCAGGCACACGCCGGTGCCCAGCAGCATCCTCCGGCGCCGGGACCGCCAGCGGGCGAACGGAGCCGTCTGTGCCGGAGTAATCCCGCTGCTCGGCGTGGTGAGGGGCTCCAAGTGTTGGAGGAGCTCCTCCGCCGTCTGCCAACGATCCGCCGGCTTCTTCGCCAGACACTTCATCACCACGGCCGCCAACGCCGGCGACACCGTGGGCCGGTACTGCTCCAGAGGCTCCGGGTCCGCCGTGACGTGCGCCGCGAGCATCTCTTGCGCCGTCGTGGCCGAGAACGGCGCCCGCCCCGTCAGCAGCTCGTAGCCCAGCACGCCCAGCGCGTAGATATCGACCCGGTGGTCCTGGTGCGGATCGGCGGTCGCCTGTTCCGGCGCCATGTAGGCCGGCGTGCCCAGCGCCACCCCGGCTGAGGTTAGCACCTGGCGGCCTGTTGCCTCCGTCACCGCCTTCGCCACCCCGAAGTCCGCCACCAGCGCGTGCCGCCCCGAGAGCATGATGTTGTCGGGCTTGATGTCCCGGTGCACCACACCATGGGCATGCGCGTGGCTCAACGCGTCCGCCACTTCCACCAGGATCCGGACGGCATCGTGGATGGGCAGCTCGCCCCCGCGCGCCAAGCGGTCGCGCAGCGACTCACCTTCGACGAACGGCATGACGTAGAAGAAGAAGCCCTCGGCTTCCCCCGAATCGAGCAGCGGCAGGATGTTGGGGTGTTGGAGGCGGGCGGCGACCTCGATCTCGCGGGCGAAGCGGCCCGCGCCAAGCGTGGCGGCGATCTCGGGGCGCAGGATCTTGAGCGCAACCTTGCGGTGGTGGCGCAGGTCCTCGGCGAGATACACCATGGCCATGCCACCCGCGCCGAGCTCGCGCTCGACCGCGTAACGATCGCCCAGCGCCCTCTGCAGCCGCTCGAGGATATCGTGCACCCAAACCGCTTTCGGAGCCTGTCAGGGCCAACAGTACGGTGCACCGTCGAAGGCGGCCAGATGCGCGGGTTCGAGCCCAACCGCGAAGCGCGCTCCGATCTTCCAGCGCGCAGGAGCCCACGCCTCGCAACTCCACGCGGAGCCTTGGCTTAGGCAGTCGGGACGCAAGGATGCGAACCCGCGACGCATCGGCCTTCGCGGCTGGCCCATGACGCTGGACGCTGCATCATCGCCGAGCCTGCTGCGTCCCCTGGGAATCCCGGCGACGAGCTAGCTCGACCCTGGCGCGGCGTTGATCGGCAAACGCCTCGCCTACATCAGTGGCCGCTCTGGGGCCCGCCTCCGGCCTTGCCGAACCTGATCTGGCCGCCCATCGAGAAAGTCTCTGCGGAGAGGTTGAGCGTCCGGGGAAGCGTCGATGGCGTTGCGCCAGCCGCGGTTGGCGCGCTCCAGGAAATGCCATCAAAGGTCTGGTATGTACGATCGTATTCGACGAACAGTGCCCAGCCTCCCAATGAGAACGCAAACCCTATGGCACCGCCGACCTGAATGGTGTTGCCGGCCGCAGTGTAGCTGCTGTTGGTATCAGGGCTCGCCTGCGTATTCGTCAGTTGAGCAAGCCCTGCGTGGACGCCGAGGTAAGGTATGAAGTGCGAGCCGGGCCCGGGGAGGTTGAGGTTGAGATAGAACGACACAGTAGGCAACTCGTCCACGGTTGCCCGCAGGTTCCCCGATGACCGGAAACCTCCGAGGCGGCTGTACTCAAGTCCAAGCTCGCCTTCTAGGTTCAGTGAAGATCTCCGGCACTCTAGTCTCTGGCCCATCGCGGCGGTGTCCGGCACATAGACCCTGGTCGTATCCGTGCCGCTCTGTCGAACCAACACCCGGATCTCCGCCAAGCGCGCCGCAATCGTATCCGTAGTGTCCTTGAGAACGGTGCGAGAAGGACCTCTAACGGTGCGAGAAGAATCTCCAACGGTGCGAGAGGAATCTCTATCAGCAGTGAGCCGACGAACGATGAAATGCGCCAGGGGTTGCCCCGCCTTGGGACAGGTCGTCCCAGCAACAGTCCCGAGTCCAAAGAGAACCTCCATCGCAACACCGTTAAGGCTGCCCGTTACGGTGCCGTGGTTCGCGATAGGCGAACCCGCCACGATGTATCCAGCGTCAATGTCGGTGATGTTCGCGAACACCCTGTCGAGAAAAGAGAGTTGACTCGCGCCGCCTCCAGATCCGCCGCTTGTTTGGCCTCCGCCGCCTCCAGATCCGCCGCTTGTTTGACTCCAAACCGGCAAGGCACCCAGGACAGAGCCGAGCAGCAACATAGCGACCACGGATGACCTTCTCGCGCTCATATTCCCTCCTAACTCCTGCGTTGCCAGCGAAGCTCCAGCTGCCTCAAGAGGCTGCGGAGCCTCCGGTCAGACTGCCTCACGAATGGCCACGAGCGTCGGCGCCGGGCCGATAGTGGGGGGAGTACCACAGTTGGGCGGACTCGGTGGCGCCTCGCCACCCGTCCAGGCGCCCGACCACGTGTCCAACAGCGATACGGCCTCCTCTTGAGGGGGGGAGCTACCGTTCCTGCGCTTCCTGCTTTCCCGCTCGGTCAATCGCCGCCAGCCGCGCTTCGAACCCGGCCACCGCCCGCCCTTCGTCCAACCCGCGCGCCGCGGCGGCCCGGACCTCGAGGCTGGCCGGCACATAGGCCACGAACGCCATCGGCTGCTGATGGTCGAAGACTTCGGCCACTCGCGAGGCCCCGCGGTAGTCCCGTTGCGCCAACAGGAGCCGGGCGAGCAGCAGCCGCTCTTCCGCCGCCGGGGCGGAAAACGTCCACGCCAGATCGGCCTGAGACCCCACCGCGCGCACCACGCGAAGCCGCGCGATAGCGGCGATCGTGTCGCCCCGCCACAGGGCCGTGCGAGCGGCCATCGCGGCGTACTCCACGCTGTCCAATGGCCAGTGTTTCGGCAGGCGAGTCGCCAGGATCGCCACGATGGAATCCAGCCGCGTTCGGTCGCCGCGACGCCAAGCCAGGAGACCGAGATCCCTGAGAGCCCGCGTCGAGACCGCGGACAGCAATGGCCAGATCCGCGCGATCGTTTCCGCGGCGCGCGCCGCGCCGCTATCGGTCCCGGCACCCAGACCTGCATCAACGACGTAGATCCCGAGCACCGGCTGCACTCCCCGCGCGTACTCCCGATTCAGCACTTCCCGTGCGCTCGCCATCCGGCCTTCCCCGACGAGCAGCCCCTGCAACACGAGGAGCGCTCCCCACCGAATGCCGGCAAGCGACGCGTCGTCGGGGTTCAGGCGAAGCACCGCGCGGAGCCCCGCCTCGGCGCACGCCGGCAATCTGAAGCCGGCAGCCTCGGCCTTGGCCGCCTCGACGAGCGCCACGCCGTGAGCCGTCGCCGCGGTATCCCAACCCACCGCCCGCGGGCCTCGTTGCGCGCAGGCCAGCATCAACTCCAGCCTGGTCAGCTCCTCGCTCTCGGGGTCGGCGGCACGGAAACCGGCGACGAGTGACTCGGCGCGGCCGAGTTCCCCGCTGCGGATCGCGATTTCCGTGAGGTGGCTCAGTGCCGGCGAGAACTCGGGGGCAAGACGATGCGCGCGCTCGAAGGCGGCCTGCGCCGTCTCCCCACCGTCGGCGTCGGAAGGAAGGAGATGGTAGTACACCTCACCCAACTCCATCCACGCGCCGGCCCAACCCGAGTCGCCGGCCAGGGCTCGACGAAGGTGCCAGGCCGCCGAGTCCGCCAGGCCGGCCAGGAAGCACCGGAAACCCTCGGAAAATTCCCGATACCTCAACGGCAGGCCTCGTCCCGTCCGCAGCGCCAGGTCGATCAGGCTGACGGCGAGCGTAGTGTCGTTCGCCCAGTCCGCCGCCTGAGCTCCCCTCAGTGCCGCGTAAGTGAATCCCGAGTCGAGCGCGACCGCGCGTTGGTAGAACGCCACCGCCGAATCGAAACGCGAGCGCCGGAAGAACCGCTCGCCAAGCAACCAGTCGCCCAAGGCGGCGGGATCGAGTTTCTCGAGGGCCGAAAGATCGAACCCGCGCTCCGTCGGCAGCAGACGCGGCAACAGGCGCGCCACCGTGGTCAGCGCCAGATGGGGAAGCACCGAGGCGCTCGCGAGCCCGGCAGCGCTGCGCTGATCGAGCAGAGAGTCGGCCCCGGCGTCGTGCAGCCGGAGCGCCACCCGGGCGGAGTCGCCGAGGCGGAGCAGCGAGCCGTCCACGTAGTAGCGGGCGCCCTGGGCACGGGCGATGCTCCGCGCGCGGTCGGCGGTGAGTTGGGCGGCGTCGCGTCGCTCGCCCGGAGTGAGCCACGTCCACCCGAACACCACGCGCAGGGGCTCCGTCTGCTCCATCGCGCTGCTGATGACCTGCGCCAGGTCTTCTCCGCTGCCGAGCGCATTGCGGCCGCTGGTCTCGGCCAGCGGGAACACGACGATCTTGAGGGGGTCGAGCCGCGGCGGCCTGGGCCAGAGCAGCCACCCAGCCGCGGCCATCACCGCCACGGCCGTGCTGCCAAGCACCACTCGCCAGCGCCGACCCGTCGCCCAGCCGGGCGACCGCTTCGCGTGCTCCAGCGCCGCGATGAACTCAGCAACGTTGCCGTAGCGGTCAGCCGGCACTTTCGCCAGGGACTTCTCGATCACGCGCTGCAGCGCGGGCGACACCGTGGCGCGTATCACGTGCAGCGAGCGCGGCGGCTCCTGCATCTGGCGGGCGAGCACCGCCTGCGCCGAGGGACCGG
>DATJUT010000097.1 GCA_035502185.1 Gemmatimonadales bacterium | reverse complement strand
GGCTCCGGAGGTGTACGGGTCGCTGGCCTCGCACACTTCGTGGGCCCGATTGCTGTGGCGCTTCCTGTTCGACCGCGATCTGACGCTGTTCGCGCGCGTGGTTCGGCAGAACCGCGACCGCGTCGCCCTCGACGACCCCGTCACCCCGGACGTCGAAGCCAAGGCCCGCGCGGGCCGGTAGCACGGCGGGGCGCCGAAGCGCCCCGCGTCGTAAGTCGTTGTCCGTCTTGAGTGCCCGAGGTGAGAGTCGAACTCACACGCCGTTGCCGGCACGGGATTTTGAGTCCCGCGTGTCTGCCATTCCACCACTCGGGCGAGCCGGGAATATAGCCCCGCAAAGCCAAACCCCCAGCGGGTGCTGGGGGCTTGGGTCCTACGGGCGCTCCTGCTTGCGGTAGGTTGCGGAACTGCTCGGGACTACCGCGCTCCCGGGCCGGGGCTCATTCCGGGGGTCCGCCCGGCATGCCGGGCCTCCCCGCCGGCGGACTCCACCGGCCCTCGCGGATCGCCTGCACGTTCTGCATCAACCGCTGCCGCATGATCAGCAGCCGCGCCCGCTGCACGGGACGGCGCTGGCCGCGGCGGCGTCACCGCGCCCGGCGCTATATTGCGTGCGCTCGCCCGAGTGGTGGAATGGCAGACACGCGGGACTCAAAATCCCGTGCCGGCAACGGCGTGTGAGTTCGACTCTCACCTCGGGCACTCCCACTCGAAGCACGGCGTTCCATGGTTTACAGGCCGGAGGGAACGGGCCCGTTCGCGGCCGTCGTCCTCAGTCACGGCCGCGGCAGCAGCGCCGCGGACTTCGGCAGTCTCATCGCGCCGACGTTCGTGTCCCGGGGACTCGTCTGCATCGGCGTCAACTACACGCTGGCGTCCGGCGTTCGGCTCGGCACCATTCGCACGCCCTACCAGACCCATCACGGCGACGCCGACTCGACGGTCGCGTTGAGCTTCGAGCTGCGGCTGGACTCGCTGTTCACGGCGCTCGGCGTCGAGCACGTGCTGTACGTCTATCCCGGCCTCGGCCACAACGACGTGCGCTGGTTGCCGCTGGTGCTCCAGCGCGTGCACGACCGGTACGCGGCGCACGGGATGTTCTAGCGACACCCGGCCGGCGAGCCGCCGGCCGCCGCACGAGACGCCAGAGGCCCCGGGCCATCCGACGGACGGATGCGCTCCGGGGCCTTCCGGTTCCTGCCCATTCGCCGAACCCCGATACCCGAGTCGGCGGGCGTCTTGATGGACGCCGGCGCGCGCCGTAGTTACCGGCGCCGGCGCTCCGGCTCGGCCGACCGAGGCCCCGTCGCGCGCCAGGCCCGTGACCGGAAGACGTTCGACTCTCACCCCCCAGGGAGGTTCCATGAGTTCGAGGTTTCGTCTGCTCACCGCCACCGGCGTCGCCTGTCTGGCCGCCGCCACCGCTCAGACGGCCCGCGCGCAGATCCAGTTCGGGCCGCAGCTGAACTGGGCCAGCAACGGCATCGGCCTCGGAGTCGGTGGACGGGTGGAGGCCAGTCTCGCCAAGGCGATTCCGACCGTGAAGGGCCTCGGGGTGATGGGGGCGTTCAACCTCTACTTCCCGAACGGTGAAACGGGCTGGGGGATCGACGCGACCGGCACGTACCACTTCGACATCCCGACGGTGAAGACGATCGCGCCGTACGTCGGCGCCGGGCTGGCCATTCTGCACGGCAGGAGAACGGGCGCCGGCATCGACCTCATCGGGGGAACCCAGTTCCCGGGACTGGGCGCAATCACGCCGTTCGCGGAGCTGCGCCTGGTGCTGGTCAGGAGCAGCAGCGCCTTCGCGCTGTCGGGCGGGGTGCTGTTCTGACCTCGAGGTCCTGACGGGACGGCGGCCCGCGCCCGGGCAAGGCGCCGCGCCTCAGCCGCGGGCCGCCTCCAGCCAGCCGACCGCGCTCGCGCGGTCCCGGAAGACCTGGACCGTCTCCTCGTGACCGGTCAGGATCGCGTACATCCGCGCCATGCCGAAGGCGACGTCGCTCGAGACGACCACCGCCCGCCGCGAGCTGGGCGCAAACCGCGACGACAGCGACAGCTGAAGCAGGGCGGGTGAGGTGACCCTGATCTCCGTGACCGCGGACAGGTCGTACAGCTGATTGAACTCGGGGGCGAACGCCGGATCCGTGAACAGCGCGACGCGATTGTCCACGAGGTCCTGGTCCGTGAGGACGCCCCACGCGCGGCTGTAGACGACCCGCGCCGCACGGTCGATCCGGTAGTCGGCAGGCATGGACCCTCCTCGCGGGCCATCTGAGCCCCTGCGCCTCGCACCACCAGGAAGCTAATCCCGGCTGATCAACTCGCCCGGCGTGCAGCGCAGCGCCCCGCACAGCCGGTCGATCGTATCCGCCTCCAAGCGCGTGAAGCGCCCCGACCGCCCGGCCAGGCGGTAGATCGCCGAGAGACTGAGCCCGCTCGCCTTCGCCAAGGCGTAGCGGGTCAGCCCCCGCGTCCGCAGCAGCCCCATAAGGTTGAGCCGGACTCCCATTTCGCGATGCCTCGTCCCCACCAATCTAGCTATTAGGCTCTTGCGCGCTATAAGGCGATAGCACATAATAGGCGCCAGCAGATAATATGGTCAAGCCCGGAGACGGATGCCATGCGATCCGAGACGCGGGGCGAAGCCACGACGCCGCACGACCCGAGCGGTGGGGCCAGGGGTCTCCCGCCGCTGCCGGACGTGCTGGCGGAACCGTTCTGGGACCCGGAGCCGTATCGGACGAGGGAGGCGCGCGAAGAGCAGCGCTCCGCTCTCGAGGCCATGGCGCGCCGGATGAGCCGGGAGGGACTCCCGGCCGGCAGCTTCGACGAGGCCATCGCGTGCCTCGACGAGGCGGCGGCCGGCGCGCCGTAGCCCGCGCGGGAGAGGAAGGCGGTCGAGCAGACCCAAGGGGGGATCTGCCGCCGCCGGGGGGCCGTGGGTCGCCACTTGCGGCCCCGGTCCCCGACCCGCCATACTCGCGGCGGCCCGATTCCCGCAGCCCGATCCCGCAGCGAGCGACCGACGTGTACGAACCGCGGCACCATCCACCCATCTCGCGCCGCCACTTCCTGCGGCGCATGCTGCGGCATCTCGCGATCGCCGCAGGCTTCGTCGCCGTCTCCCTGTTGATCGGCATGGTCGGCTACGCCCGCTACGAGGGCCTGGCCTGGCGCGACGCCTTCCTCAACGCCGCGATGCTCCTGGGCGGCATGGGGCCGGTCGAGAGCCCGCAGACGGCGGGCGGCAAGCTGTTCGCGGGCTGCTACGCGCTCTACGCCGGGCTGGTCTTCCTCGTGACCGCCGCCATCCTGGCAGCTCCCGCCGTCCACCGGCTCCTCCACAAGTTCCACTACCCGGCCGACCACGCGTCCTGACGCGCCCGCGCGCCTGACGGTACAGGCGACGGGCTGACAAGCTGCTCAAGCCCGGTTGCCCTAAGACGTTTCCCCAATTACGTTTGCCTGCTCCCGTTGAGGTTGTCCCTCAACCCCGTTCGAGTCCACTTCCAGACGAGCCGAGGAGCCACAGGATGCCCGGTACGCAACAAGGCACGCCGATCAGCTATCGCGACGGGAAGTACGTGATCCCGAGCGACCCGGTGATCCCCTTCATCGAGGGCGACGGCACCGGGCGGGACATCTGGCGGGCCTCGCGGCGGGTGTTCGACGCCGCCATCGCCAAGGCCTCGGCCGGCAAGCGGCGGGTCGAGTGGGTGGAAATGCTCGCGGGCGAGAAGGCGTTCAAGGAGACCGGGAGCTGGCTCCCCGAAGCCACCCTCGAGACCCTCAAGCGCTACCGCGTGGGCATCAAGGGCCCGCTCACGACGCCGGTCGGCGGCGGGATCCGCTCGCTCAACGTCGCGCTGCGCCAGCTGCTGGACCTCTACGCCTGCGTGCGGCCGGTCCGCTACTTCGACGGCGTCCCCTCGCCGGTCAAGCGGCCGCAGGACCTCGACGTGGTCATCTTCCGCGAGAACACCGAGGACGTGTACGCCGGCATCGAGTACCAGGCCGGCTCCAGGGAGGCGACGCGGCTCCGGGACTTCCTGGTGACGGAGTTCAAGGCGAGCGTGCGGGAGAAGAGCGCGCTCGGCATCAAGCCGATCAGCGAGTTCGGGTCCAAGCGCCTGGTGGCGCGGGCGATCCAGCACGCGATCGACCGGCACCGCCAGTCGGTCACGCTGGTCCACAAGGGCAACATCATGAAGTTCACCGAGGGCGCGTTCCGCGACTGGGGCTACGAGCTGGCGCGGGAGAAGTACGGGAAGGAGACCGTGCCCGAGTCCGACCTCAAGGGCGATGCCGGCGGGAAGGTGATCATCAAGGACCGGATCGCCGACAGCATGTTCCAGCAGGTGCTGCTGCGGCCGAAGGAATACGCGGTGCTCGCCACGCCCAACCTGGACGGCGACTTCCTGTCCGACGCCTGCGCGGCCCAGGTGGGCGGCCTGGGGATGGCGCCCGGCGCCAACATCGGGGACGGGTATGCGGTGTTCGAGGCCACGCACGGCACGGCACCCAAGTACGCCGACCAGGACAAGATCAACCCGGGCAGCGTCATCCTCTCGGGCGTGATGCTGTTCGAGCACCTGGGCTGGGACGACGTCGCGACGTCCATCGTGACCGGACTGCAGGGCGCCATCAGCGCCAAGCGCGTGACGTACGACCTCGCCCGCCAGATGGAGGGCGCCACCGAGGTCTCGACCTCCACCTTCGCGGACCAGATCATCGGCCACCTCGGATGAACTACACGCTCCTCGCCTCGACGGTCGAAGCGGCCGGCGTGCCGGTCCTGGCGGTGGCCGTGCCGAAGCTCGACAAGACGCCGCCCGCCGCCCTGGCGGGCTTGGACGAGCGCACCGGCGGGATGCTCGCCCGCGTCTGGGCCGGGGACTTCACCGGCGCGCGCGACGAGACCGCGCTGCTCTACGTGCCGGCCTCGCCGCAGCGCGTGCTGCTGGTGGGGGTCGGGAAGCCGGAGGAGCTGCCGCTGGCGGGCGGGCTCGCACGGGCCGCGGCGTTCCGCAACGCGATCCGGCGCGCGGCCGCGGTGGCCGCGCGGCGCGCGCGCTCTTTCGGCACCGGCGCCTTCGCGTTCGCGATGCCGGCCGCCCTGCGCCCCGGCGTGGGCGCGGCCGATTTCGCGCAGGCGGCCCTCGAGGGACTGGCGCAGGGCGCCTGGCAGTTCGACGAGCTGAAGACGCCGGCGCCGGACCGGCGGCCGCCCGTCACGGACCTGACCGTGGTCGTCGAACCCGGCGAGGCAGCCGAGGCGCAGCGCGGCTTCGCCGTCGGCCAGGCGGCGGCCGAAGGCCACGCGCTGGCGCGGCGGCTCCAGTTCCTGCCCCCCAACCAGTGCACCCCCTCGCTGCTGGCGGACACCGCGCGCCAGCTCGCCGCGGCCTACGGCTTCGCCGTGACGGTCCTGGACCGGGAGCAGATGCGACAGGAAGGCATGGGGGCGCTGCTGGCGGTCGCACAGGGCAGCACGACGGAGCCGCGGTTCATCGTGCTCGAATACCGGGGCGCGGGCGACGCGGCGCCGGTCGCGCTGGTGGGCAAGGGCATCACGTTCGACACCGGCGGCATCTCGATCAAGCCGGCGGCGCAGATGGACGAGATGAAATACGACATGTCGGGTGCCGCGGCCGTGCTGGGCGCGTTCGAGGCCCTGGGCCGCCTCAAGCCGAAGCTCAACGCCGTCGGCGTCGTCCCTTCGACCGACAACATGCCGAGCGGCTCGGCGGTGCGGCCGTCCGACGTGGTGAAGAGCCACTCGGGCAAGCACGTCGAGATCGTCAACACCGACGCGGAGGGGCGGCTCGTGCTGGCCGACGCCCTTTCGTACGTGCGCCGCTTCAAGCCGGCCGCGGTGCTGGACGCCGCGACGCTCACCGGCGCCGTGGTGATCGCCCTGGGCCACGCCGCCAGCGCCGTGATGGGGACGGACGAGGCGCTGATCGAGGAGGTGCGGCGCGCCGGCGACCGGGCGGGGGAGCGGGTGTGGCCGCTGCCGATGCTCGACGAGTACCGCGAGCATAACAAATCGGACATCGCCGACGTCAAGAACTCCGGCGGGCGGCCGGCGGGCACCATCACCGCGGGCTGGTTCCTGCGCGAGTTCGCGGAGGGCTATCCGTGGGTGCACCTCGACGTGGCCGGCACGGCCTATTCGGAGGCCGACGCGCCGCCGCTCCCCAAGGGACCGAGCGGCGTGCCGACCCGCCTGTTCGTGGAGTTCCTGCTGGGGCGCGCCGGCTGACGTGACGCCTCGCGGCCCCACAGTCGCGCTCGCGGCGCTGCTCCTGGCGACCGGCGCCGCTGCCCAGAACCCTCCGCCCGCCCGCCCGGCCCCGGCCGACACGACGCACGCGGTGGCACCCGGCAACCGGGCGGACACGACCGCCGGTGCAGCGCGGGCCGACACCACGCCCGTGCCCGATTCGCTCCGCCCCGACAGCTTCCTCCCCCAGCTCCCGCGCCTCGGTGCGCCGCCCGGTCCGCTGCCCAGGAACGGACGCATCGTGTTCGACCGCGACGCGCTGTGGTTCAGCGGGGCGCTCAACCTGGGCGAGCTGCTGCAGAAGGTCCCCGGCGTCTTCCTGGTGAGGGCCGGGTGGTTCGGGCGACCCGAAGCGCTGCACTACGCCGGGCAGGGCGCCGCGTCCGTGGAGCTGTTCTGGGACGGGTTCGCGATCGATCCGCTGGGCCGCGACAGCGCCGGCATCGATCTCTCCCAGTACGGCCTCGGCTTCGTGCAGCGGGTCGAGGTCGAGGTGCTGCCCACGGTGGTGCGGGTGTACCTGTTCTCGGACGCGCAGCTGGTGCCCCGGCCCCGCACCGAGACCTCGTTCGCCACCGGGGACGCCAGCACCAACACCTATCGCATCCGCTATCTCAACCGCTGGAGGGGCGGGGCGGGCGTGGGCGTAGGCGTCGAGTTCCTCGGGACCGCGGCCAGCAACTCCTCCTCCGGGCACACGAACGACATCACGGTGTGGGCCAAGGGATCGTGGAGCCCGTCGTCCCGGCTCGGCGTGGAATACCAGGCCATCAGCATGACGACCAACCGCGACGCGTTCGCCGTCACGCTGCCCTCGGGAGCCAGCGACACGATTCCGAACCCCGGCGCGCACCGGACCGATCTGTTCCTCCGCGGCTACGCGGCGACGCGGGACGACGGCCTCGGGCTCCGGTTCGACGCGCTGGCCGGCAGCACCTCCTACACCGACTCCGTGGCGGCGCTGGCCCGCAACGAGCTGCAGGGGGCGGCGATCGTGGGCTACCGGGCGGAGCGATGGTCCGGCGAGCTCACCAGCCGCGTGAGGGACTCCAGCACGCCGTTCGAGTTCCGGCTCCGGGCTGCGGTCTCCCCGTTCAGCGCGCTCACGGTGTCGGGCGACGTGGACCTCCGCACCCACACCGGCGCCCGCCACTCCCTCGACGGTTCGCTCGGCGCCGAGCTGCGGCCGTGGCGGGCCCTGGCGCTGCACGGCGCGGCGCGGATGCGCCGCGCGGTGGCCGAGCCGGCCGTGCTCGCCGACACGGTGCAGCGGGTGACCGACGTCTCCGGCGGCGTCGCGCTCACCAGCGCCTTCGCGGATCTCGACCTCACCTACACCCGGCACGGCGGGTTCGCCGCCCCGGTGTACGGGGTGTTCGACAGCGTGGTGCCGGCGTATTCGAGCCTCCCGGTCCGGACGGTGACGGCGAGCTTCGCGCTCCGGCCGGCGCTGTCCCTGACGCTGGCCGGCTGGTACCGGCATCCGCTCGATCCCGTGACCTCGGCGTACGAGCCGCCGCACCATGCGCGGATGACGGCCACGTTCCGCTCGCGCCTGCTGCCGATCCTGCGACGCAACGCCTTCGACTTCACGGCGGAGGTGGGCGTGGAGTCGTGGAGCCACGGGGCGATGGGCGTGGACGGGAGCGGGGCGCCGGTGCGGCTGCCGGGGGCGATGGTGTTCGACTGGCGCGCGGAGATGCGGCTGCTGGGCGCGGCGCTGTTCTGGACGCTGCGCAATGCGCGGAACGAGCAGTACGCCCTGATCCCCGGCGTGCCGATGCCGCCGGTGGCGCAGCGGTACGGCGTGCGCTGGGAGTTCACCAACTAGGCCCTCGGGGCTATCTTACAAGGCTTGACCGGGACAGCCGCGGCGTGAGCGCGAGGAGCATGACCGGGTTCGGGGCCGCCGAGGGCGCAGTGGCCGGCGGCCGGCTCCGGATCGAGATCCGCTCCGTGAACCACCGGCACCTGAGCGTGCAGCTCAGGGTGCCGGCGGAGCTGGCCGATCGCGAGGGGGAGCTGCGCGAGCGGCTGCGGGCGCACTTCCAGCGGGGCCACGTCACGGTCGCGGGGCACTGGCTGGAGGCGCCGCCGCAGAGCGAGACGGTGGAGGTGGACACCGAGCGCGCGCGGGCCCTGGTCGCGGCGCTGCGCGCGCTGGGCCGCGAGCTGGGCGTGAAGGGCGACCTCGATCTGGCGTCGCTGGCGCGCCTGCCCGAGGTGGTCCGGGTGGCGCGGGGGGACGCCGGGCCCGACACGGGCGGCGTCGAGGCCGTGCTCGACCGCGCGGCCGAAGCCTGCGTGACGACCCGGGAGCAGGAGGGCCGGGCCCTGGGGGCCGACCTGCTGCGCCGCCTCGACGCGCTGGCGGCGCTCGGGCGCCGGGTGGGCGAGGCGGCGCCGGGCCGGCTGGTGCGGGAGAGCGAGCGGCTGGCCGCGGCGGTGAAGACGCTCGCCGGCGGCGTGGCCCTCGAGCCCGAGCGGCTGGCGAAGGAGATCGCGATCATCGCGGACCGCCTGGACATCACCGAGGAGCTGGTGCGCTTCGCGACGCACCTGGACGCGATGCGCCAGGCCCTCGACGGCGCGGAGCCGGCGGTGGGCCGCCGGCTCGGCTTCCTGCTGCAGGAGGCCGGGCGCGAGGTCAACACGATGGGCTCGAAGGCGAACGACGCGACCATCGCCGAGGCCGTCATCGTGATGAAGACCGAGCTGGAGAAGTTGCGCGAGCAGGTCGAGAACCTCGAGTGAAGCCGTATCCGCTGGTGCTCTCGGCCCCGTCGGGCGGCGGCAAGACCACCATCGCCTACGCGCTGGTGACCGCTCGCGAGGACGTGGGCTACTCGGTCTCCGCCACCACCCGCGCGCCGCGGCCCAAGGAGCGCGACGGGGTGGACTACCATTTCCTCTCGCGCGAGGAGTTCGAGCGGCGGGTCCGCGCCGGGGAGTTCCTGGAGTGGGCCGAGTACAGCGGCGAGCGCTACGGCACCCTCAAGTCGGAGATCGACAAGGTCCTCGCCTCGGGGCGCCACGTCGTGCTGGACATCGAGACCCGCGGTGCGCGTGCCGTTCGACAGTGCTATCCGGACGCGGTGCTGGTGTTCGTGGTGCCGCCGTCGGCCGAGGAGCTGTTGCAGCGCCTGGGGGGCCCCACGGGGACCCGCGCTGCGACGCTGGGCGCCAGGCTGCGGACCGCCGTCGCCGAGCTGAGCGAGGCGCTGGACTACGATTACGTCGTCGTCAACGCTGACCGAACCGAGGCGGTCGCCGAAGTGGCCGCCATTCTCGACGCGGAAAACCGCCGGCCGCGCCGAAACCCCGATCTGGTGGACGAGCTGGCCCAGCTGGGCCGGGACATCGGGGCGCTGGCCGACCGGCTGGGTGACGTCAAGGAGGCGTAGGATGCGGGTGTTCACGCCCACGGAGATCGCGCATCAGGCGGGCAACAAGTACATCGGCGTGCTGGTGGCCGCGAAGTTCGCCCGCTTCGTGAACGACTTCCCCAAGGAACGCACCGTCGAGCGGGAGAAGAAGCTCACCACGACGTCGCTCGAGGAGCTGTCGTCGGGGGACCTGAAGTACAAGATCACCCGGCGGCGCAGGCAGGAGGCGTGACCCGGGTCGCCGGCCGGCACGTCGTTCTCGGCGTGTCGGGCGGCATCGCCGCGTACAAGTCCTGCATCGTCGCGCGCCGCCTCACCGAGGCCGGCGCGACGGTCGACGCGGTGCTGACGGCCGCGGCGGCCGAGTTCGTCGGACCCGTGACGTTCGAGGCGCTCACCGGCCGGCCGGTGGTCACCTCGCTGTGGCAGCCCGGCCGCTCGCTCGAGCACGTGCGGCTCGGGCGGGAAGCCGAGCTGATCGTGGTCGCCCCCGCCACGGCGCACCTGGTGGCCCGCGTGGCCCAGGGCATGGCCGACGACTTCCTCACCGCGCTGCTGCTGGCGCGCCGCGCGCCGCTGCTGCTCGCCCCCGCGATGAACGACCGGATGTACGCCCACCCCGAAACCCAGTCCAACCTCGCCCTGCTGCGCGCGCGCGGGGCGCATGTGCTGGGCCCCGACACCGGCGCCCTCGCCCGCGGCGAGGGCGAAGGCCCGGGCCGGATGGTGGAGCCCGAGGCCATCGTCGCTCACGTCGAGCGGCTGCTGCGGAGCGCCGCGCCGTGGGCCGGCGCCCGGGTGCTCGTCACCGCGGGACCGACCCGCGAGCGCCTGGACCCGGTGCGGGTCGTCACCAACCGCTCCAGCGGACGCATGGGCTACGCACTGGCGCGCGAGGCGTGGCTGCGCGGAGCCGAGGTCACGCTGGTCAGCGGCCCGTCGGGGCTCGAGCCCCCGCCCGGCGTCGAGGTCGTGCGGGTGGAATCCACCGCCGACCTGAAGGCCGCGGTCGGCGATGCGCTCCCCCTGGCCGACCTCCTGCTGATGGCCGCCGCGCCGGCCGACTACCGGCCCGCGAGGGCGCTGGGCCAGAAGCTGCGGCGCAGCGACGGCGCGCTCCGCCTCGACCTCGAGCCTACCGACGACGTGCTGGCCGGGACGGCGGCGCGGCGGAAGAGGGGTGCGGTCGTGGTCGGCTTCGCGCTCGAGACCGACGACGTGATCGCCGCGGCGCGCGCCAAGCTCGAGGCCAAGCAGCTGGACCTGGTGGTCGCGAACGACGCGACCGAGCCGGGCGCCGGCCCCGAGGTGCCCACCAACCGCGTGACGCTGGTCGCGCGAGACGGCGCGGAGGCGCTCCCCCTGATGTCGAAGGACGAGGCCGCGGCCGCCATCCTCGACCGCGTGCAGAGGTTACTTTCCAGGCGTGGATGATGCCCGCAGACGCTACCTCCAACAGCTGATCGAGCTGGGCGAGACGGACGTCGTTCTGCCCGGGATCGAGCGGTCAGAACAGAGCAGTTCCGAGACGCCGACTCCATCAGTGGTGGTCAGTCGCGAGGCGGCAGCCGCGGGCTCAGCTGGAGCGCGTCGGCCGCAGGCTCCGACCGCGGGACGGGCTCCCGCCGAGGCGGCGGCTCCGGCCCCAGACCGGATGGCGGCACCGGCGAAGGGCAAGACTCCGGCCGCGATTCCCGCCGGCATCGTGGCGGAAGCCCCCGCCGCCGGCGACGACCTGTTCGCCGCCGACCCGCTCCGCCAGCTGGCCACGCTCGAGGCCCTGGTGCCGGTCGTCGACGCCTGCCGCAAGTGCGCCCTCGGCCACAGCCGCCGGCACAGCGTGCCCGGGGAAGGCGACCCGAAGGCGGGCCTAGTGGTGGTGGGCGAGGCACCCGGGGCCACGGAGGACGAGACGGGGCGACCGTTCGTGGGGCGCGCCGGCAAGCTGCTCGACGACATCCTCAAGGCGATCGGCTTCCGCCGCGAGGACGTGTTCATCTGCAACGTGCTCAAGTGCCGGCCGCCCGAGAACCGCGACCCCGAGCCGCTTGAAGTCGCGGCCTGTTCGCCGTATCTCCATCGGCAGCTGGAGCTGATCGGGCCGCGGGTGATCCTGGCGATGGGGCGCCCGGCCGCGCACGCGCTGCTGGGCGTGACCGCGTCGCTGGGCGAGCTGCGGGGCAAGCTGCACCGCTACCGCGGCATCCCGCTGATCGTCACCTATCACCCGGCGGCGCTGCTGCGCAACCCGCACTGGAAGCGTCCGACTTGGGATGACATCCGTATCGCACGCCGGATCTACGATGGCGACGGCGCCTGACGTCTTCGGCGGCCGCCAGCCTCCCTACAGCGCCGAGGCCGAGCAGGCGGTCCTCGGCGCGATGCTGCTGGATGCCGACGCGGCGCTCCGGGGGGTGGAGCTCCTCGACGACGCGATGTTCCACCGCGAGGGCCACCGCCGGCTGTTCCGCGCGATGCACGGGATCGTCGAGCGCGGCGGCGTCATCGACCCGGTCACCCTGCGCGACGAGGTGGACCGCCGGGGCGAGCTGGAGGCCGTCGGCGGCATCGAGTACCTGTCCTACCTGCTCGACGTCGTGCCCACCGCCGCCAACATCGACTACCACGCCAAGATCGTCCGCGACAAGGCGCTGCTGCGGCGGCTCATCGAGGCGGCGACCGGGATCGTGCAGGAGGCCTACGAGGCCAAGCGGCTGGCCGACGAGGTCCTCGACAGCGCCGAGCAGCGGATCTTCCTGGTGTCGGAGACCCGCAAGACCGAGGGCTTCGTCCGCCTCAAGGAGCTGCTGTGGCCGACGATGGAGCGCATCGAATCGCTCCACGCCGGCGGACAATCGATTACCGGCGTGCCGTCGGGCTTCGCAGACTTGGACGACAGGACGGCGGGGTTCCAGAACGCGGACCTGGTGATCATCGCGGCGCGGCCGAGCATGGGGAAGACGGCGCTGTGCCTCAACGTCGCGCAGCACGCCGCGATCGAGAAGGGCATTCCGGTGGCGGTGTTCAGCCTCGAGATGGCGAAGGCGCAGCTGGTCCAGCGCTTGCTGACCAGCGAGGCGCGGGTGGACGCGCACCGCCTCCGCCAGGGCATGCTCAAGGACGCCGACTACGCGCTGCTGGCGCGCGCCGCCGGCATCCTCTCGTCGGCGCCGATCTGGATCGACGACAGCGCGGCGCTCACCCCGCTGGAGCTGCGGTCCAAGGCGCGGCGCATCAAGGCCGAGCATAACGTCGGGCTGATCATCGTGGACTATCTGCAGCTGATGCGCTCGCCGGAGCAGGCGGAGAACCGCGTGCAGGAGATCAGCGCGATCTCGCGCGCGCTCAAGGCGCTGGCGAAGGAGCTCGACGTCCCGATCCTCGCGCTGTCGCAGCTGTCGCGCGCGCCGGAGCAGCGGGGCGGGGAGCACCGGCGGCCGCAGCTCTCCGACCTGCGCGAGTCGGGCGCGATCGAGCAGGACGCCGACGTGGTGCTGTTCATCTATCGCGAGGAGATGTACTCGGGGACGCAGGACCCCAAGACCGGCGAGAACATCGAGGGCCAGGCCGAGGTCATCATCGGCAAGCAGCGCAACGGCCCCACCGGCACCATCAAGCTCCACTTCCACAAGGCGTACACCCGGTTCGACAACTACAGCGCCCGCGAGAACGGAGACGGCGGGAATGGCCGCTAAGGCCCGCTCGGTCTTCCGCTGCACCGAGTGCGGGGCCGAGCAGCCGAAGTGGACCGGGCGGTGCGAGGCCTGCCAGGCGTGGAACAGCCTGGTCGAGGAGGCGGCCGCGAAGCCGCACCCCCGCGCGCGCAGCGCCGCCGGCGGCGGCCGCTCGGGCGGCGGACCGGAGCCGGTGCGGCTGGACGACATCGCGGCGGACGCGATGCCGCGCTACAAGACCGGCCTCGCCGAGTTCGACTACGTGCTGGGCGGCGGGATCGTCCCCGGCTCGCTGGTCCTGGTGGGCGGCGAGCCGGGCATCGGGAAATCCACGCTGCTCCTCCAGGTGGCGGCGCGACTCGAGGCCGCCGGCGTGCCCACGCTGTACGCGAGCGGCGAGGAGTCGCCCGAGCAGGTGCGGCTCCGGGCCGACCGGCTGGAGGAGCCCGCGGGCCGCGTGCACGTCCTGGCGGAGACCGCGCTGGAGCGGGTGATCGAGCAGGCCGTGCGCGTGGGCGCGCGCGTCGTGGTCGTGGACTCCATCCAGACGGCCTACACGGCGGACCTCGAGGGTGCGCCCGGCAACGTCGGCCAGGTGCGCGAGTGCGCGGGCCGGCTGATGCGTTTCGCGAAGGAGTCGGGTCCGGCGGTGCTGCTGGTGGGCCACGTGACCAAGGGCGGCGGGATCGCGGGCCCCAAGACGCTCGAGCACATCGTGGACACCGTGCTCTACTTCGAGGGCGAGGGTGCGCTGGACCACCGCATCCTGCGCGCGACCAAGAACCGGTTCGGCGGCGTGGACGAGATCGGCGTGTTCGAGATGACCTCGGCGGGACTGCTCCCGGTGGCGAACCCCTCCGCGGCGTTCCTCGCGGCGCGGCACGAGGGCATCTCCGGCAGCGCGGTGACCGCCCTGATGGAAGGCACGCGGCCGCTGCTGGTGGAGATCCAGGCGCTGGCCTCGCGGGCGGGCTTCGGGACGCCGCAGCGGGTGAGCGCCGGCGTGGACCACCGCCGGCTCGCCGTGCTGCTCGCGGTCCTGGAGCGGCGCGCCGGCCTGCCGTTCGGCGATCTCGACGTGTTCGTGAACGTCACCGGCGGCGTGCGGCTGAGCGAGCCCTCGGGCGACCTGGCGGTGGTGGCCGCGCTGATCTCCAGCGTGCGCGACCGCGCCCTGCCGGCCGATGCGCTGTTCCTCGGCGAGGTGGGCCTGGGCGGCGAGGTGCGGGCCGTGGCGAGCGTGGACCGGCGGCTCGCCGAAGCGGCGCGCCACGGCTTCCGCCGCGCGTTCGTCGGCTCGCGCACCGGGCTGAGGCAGGCGTCGCCCGGCGGCCTGGAGCTGGTGCGCGTCGAGCACCTGGGGGAGCTGGCCCATCGGCTTGCCGCCTGACACCGGTGCGGTGATCGTCGCCGCCGGGCGCGGCGTCCGCGCTCAGGCGGCCGGGCCCGACGCGGGGGAGCTCAAGCAGTTCCGCCCGATCGGCGGCGTCCCCATCCTGCTCAGGGCCATTCGCCCCTTCGCGCAGCATCCCCGCGTGGGCCCCATCGTCGTGGTCCTCCCGCCGGAACACGCGGCGTCGCCGCCCGAGTGGCTGCGGGCGCTGCTGTCCGACCGCCTGCTCGTGACCGGGGGCGGCGAGCACCGCCAGCAGTCCGTTGCCAACGGCCTGGCGAAGCTGCCCCGAGGTCCGTCGCTGGTGCTGGTGCACGACGCGGCGCGGCCGTTCGTCGAGCGCGAGCTGATCGACCGCGTGCTGGCGGTGGCCGAGCTGGGGGCCGCCGCCGTGCCCGGCCTGCCGGTCTCGGACACGGTGAAGGAGACGGATACCGCCGGCCTGGTGGTGCGGACGGTGCCGCGCGAGCGCCTGGTCTCGGTGCAGACGCCGCAGGCGTTTCCGCGGGCGATGCTCGAGACGGCGCACCAGCGCTCGCGCGCCGACGCCGCCTCGGGCGCGACCGACGACGCCGCGTTGTGCGAGCGGCTCGGCCACCCGGTGCGCGTGGTCGCGGGCAGCGCGCGCAACCTCAAGATCACCACGGCCGAGGACTTCGTCCTGGCGGAGGCGCTGGCCGCCGAGGCGCGGGCGTGATCGCGTACCGCACCCCGGCCGAGGTGGCCGCGGCGCTGCCCGCGGTGGTGACCCACCTGGCGCGCCGCGGCCTCATCGCGTACCCGACCGAAACCGTGTACGGCTTCGGCTCGGTCACCGCGACCGCCGCGGTCGAGCGGCTCGCGGCGCTGAAGGGCCGGGAGCCCGGCAAGCCGTTCCTGGTGCTCGTGGCGGACCGGCGGATGCTCGAAGGCATCGGCCTGCGGCTGACCGACGCGGCGGAGCGGTTCGCCTCCGCGTTCTGGCCGGGGCCGCTCACGCTCGTGCTGCCCGGCGGCGAGGGCCGGCTGCCGGACGCGCTGCGCGGGCCGGAGGGCGGGGTCGCGGTCCGGTGGACGTCGCACCCTGGAGCGGCGCAGCTCATCGAGACCCTCGGCTCGCCGATCACCTCGACCAGCGCGAACCGCCCGGGGCAGCCGTCGCTGATGGAGGCGCCGGCCATCGAGCGCACGTTCGCGCCTGCGGTCGCGGAGGGCACCCTCCTGGTGCTCGACGCGGGCCGGCTGCCCGACTCGCCGCCCTCGACGCTCATCGACTGCACGGGCAGCGCTCCGCGCCTGGTGCGCGAGGGCGCCATCGCCCGGGGCCGGCTCGCCAGCATCGTGCCGGCGCTGGTGGCGTAGCGTGAAGGTCCTGCTCGTCTGCACCGGCAACATCTGCCGCAGTCCGATGGCCGAGGCCATCGCGCGGCGGCTGCTGCGCGCCCGCGGCCGCGACGACGTCGCGGTGTCGTCGGCGGGCACGGCGGCCCAGGACGGCGCGCCCGCGTCCGAGGGCGCGTACCTCGTCGCGCTCGAGCACGGCCTCGACCTGTCGGCGCACCGCGCCCGGCAGATCACCTCCGACCTGGTGGCGTCCGCCGACCTGATCTTCGGCATGAGCCCGCACCACGTGGAGCGCGCGGTCGCGCTCGGCGGGACCGGGAAGGCGCACCTGCTGGGCGAGTACGCCGGCCGCGCGGCGGCGGACGCGCAGATCGACGACCCGTTCGGTGGCGACCTCGACGAGTACCGGGCGACGTTCGAGCGGCTGGAGGCGTTGCTGGCCGACGCGGTGGGACGCCTGCCCGGGAAGCCGGCGGATGCGAATCCGGGCGACCACTAGGCTCCTGGCCGTGGTCGGCGACCCGGTCGGCCACTCGCTGTCGCCGGCCATGCACAACGCGGCCATCGCCGCGCTGGGGCTCGACGCCGCGTACCTCGCCCTGCGCACGTCGCGCGAGGCCTTCCCGGAGCTGGCCCGGGCGCTGGTGGGCGCCGGGGGCGGCCTCAACGTCACGATCCCGTTCAAGCGCGCGGCGGCCGGCCTGCTCGATCGTCCCTCCGAGTCGGTCCGCCGCAGCGGGGCGTGCAACACGCTGTGGGCCGACGACACGGCGCTGGCCGGAGACAATACCGACGTGAGCGCGGTGCGCACGGTGGCCTCCGGGCTCGCGGGACCGCACCCCGTCCGCCGCGCGCTCGTGCTCGGCACCGGGGGCTCCGCGCGCGCGGTCGCCGTGGCGGTCGCCGACGGGTGGCCCGGCGCGGAGATTGCGGTGGTCTCCAGGGACGGCGGTCGAGCGGCGGATTTCGCAGCATGGGGGAAGGAAGCGGGCGTCGGGGTCACGGGTGTGGGGATCGGGGAAGTGTCGTCGGCCGACCTGATCGTCAATGCCACGCCGCTGGGGCTCGACCAGGGGGATCCACCGCCGATCGACGCGGCGACCCTGAGGCGGCTGGCGCCCGCGGCCGTGCTCGACCTAGTGTACGCGCGGGGAGGAACCGCGCTGGTGCGCGTCGCCCGGGAGATCGGCATCGCCGCCGCCGACGGACGCGGCGTGCTGGTCGCGCAGGGAGCGGCGTCGTTCGAGCGGTGGTTCGGTGTTCCGGCACCGGTCACGGTCATGCGCGCGGCGGTGGAGGATGCGCTTCGCGGGTAGTATGTTGGCCGCGGCGCGGGCGCGGGTGCTGGAGATCGAGGCCCTCGCGCTGCCGCGCGCGTGCCTGGGATGCGAGCGGCCGCTGCCGCAGACGGGGGCGCGCGGCGCCTGCTGCGAGCTGTGCCGGCACCGGCTGAGGGAGATCGCACCGCCGGTGTGCGGCAGGTGCGGGCAGCCGATCGACCGGTGGAGCCTGCAGGCCGTCGAGCCGGCCGGGAAGGGTCGCGGCGCCGGGGCCGGTGCCCACTGCGCGTTCTGCCGGGAGTGGCCGGCCGAGCTGGCGTGGGCGGTCTCGGGGACCTGGCTGGACGAGGGCCCGGCGCGGAACCTGGTCCACGCGCTGAAGTACGGAGGGTGGCGGGTCGCCGCGGAGCCCATGGCCGACCACATCGCCGCCGCCGGCGCGCGGCTGGGGCCGCTCGATGCGCTCGTGGCCGTGCCGCTCGGGCCGACGCGGCTGCGGGAGCGGGGCCACAACCAGGCGGCGCTCCTCGCGCAGGCGCTGGGTCGCGCGCTCGCGGTCCCGGTGCTGGAGGGAGCGCTGCGGCGCACCCGGGAGACCCGGACCCAGACCCGGCTCAGCCCGGCGGACCGGCGGAAGAACGTGGCCGGGGCGTTCGCGGCTGCGGGGCCCGCGCTGGCAGGACTGCGGGTGGCGCTGGTGGACGATGTGCTGACGACGGGCGCGACGCTGGCCGCTGCGGCCGGGGCGCTCGCTCGCCTGGGCCCGGCTTCGGTCGGCGCGGTGACGTTCGCCCGCGCGCTGGTGCCGGGATGACGAACCACTGAACGACGGAGGAAGCTGGACATGGCAGTGCGCGTAGGCATCAACGGGTTCGGACGGATCGGACGGCTGGTATTGCGGGCGGCGCTGCAGAAGCGCACCAACCTCGACATCGTCGCCGTCAACGACATCACCGATACCAAGACCCTGGCCCACCTGTTCAAGTACGACTCGGTGCACCGCACGTTCCCGGGCGAGGTCACGGCGGGCGCCGACCACCTGATGATCAACGGGAAGAAGATCGCGGTGACGGCGGAGAAGGAGCCCGCGAAGCTCCCGTGGAAGGACCTGGGGGCGACGCTGGTCGTGGAGTCCACCGGCCGGTTCACCGACAAGGAGAAGGCCGCGGGCCATTTCGCCGCCGGCGCCAGGAAGGTGATCATCTCCGCGCCCGCCAAGGGCGAGGACATCACGATCGTGATGGGCGTCAACCACGACAAGTACGACCCGGCGAAGCACCACCTGCTCTCCAACGCGTCCTGCACCACCAACTGCCTGGTGCCGGTGGTGAAGGTGGTGCGCGACGCGTTCGGCTGGGTGCGCGGCTACATGATCACCGTGCACGCCTACACCAACGACCAGAACGTGCTCGACTTCCCGCACAAGGACCTACGGCGGGCGCGCGCGGCCGCGCTGAGCATCATCCCGACCACGACCGGCGCCGCCAAGGCCACGTCGCTGGTGATCCCGGAGGTGAAGGGCAAGATCGACGGCGTGTCGCTGCGCGTGCCGACGGCGGACGTGTCGTCCGTCAACCTGATCGTGCAGGTCGAGAAGACGACGACGCCCGCCGAGGTCAACGAGGCGTTCAAGAAGGCCGCGGCCGGCCCGCTGAAGGGCGTCCTCGACGTGTGCGAGGCGCCCCTGGTGTCGAGCGACTTCATCGGCAATCCCTTCTCGTCCATCGTGGACGCGATGAGCACCAGCGTGGTGGACGGCACGATGCTGCAGGTGTCGTCGTGGTACGACAACGAGTGGGGCTACTCGATGCGCTGCGTGGACCTGATGGAGCTGGTGGCGGCGAGGATGTAATGGCCAAGAAGACGATCGAGAACCTGGACACGGCGGCGGTGCTGGGCCGCCGTGCCCTGGTGCGCGTGGACTTCAACGTCCCGGTCAAGGACGGGAAGGTCACGGACGACACGCGCATCCGCGCGGCGATCCCGACCATCGAGGACCTGAAGGACCGCGGCGCGAGGATCGTGCTGCTCTCGCACCTCGGGCGTCCCAAGGGCGGGACGCCGGAGCCGAAGTACTCTCTCAAGCCCGTCGTGCCCGTGCTGGAGACGCTGCTCGGGATGCCGGTCACGTTCATCGCGGACCCGGCCGCGCCGGCGGCGGCCGAGGCGGTCCGGGTGCTGCCGCGCGGCGCCGTCGCCCTGGTCGAGAACACGCGGTTCCAGGCGGGCGAGGAGAAGAACGACCCCGCCACGGCCCGGATGTTCGCCGCGCTCGGCGACTTCTACGTCGACGACGCGTTCGGCTCGGCCCACCGGGCCCACGCCTCCACCGAGGCGGTGGCGCACCTGCTGAAGCCTGCCGTCGCCGGCCTGCTGATGGAGAAAGAGCTGGCCTACCTGGGCGGGCTGCTGGCCTCGCCGGCGCGGCCGTTCGTCGCCATCCTGGGCGGCGCGAAGATCTCGGGCAAGATCGACGTCATCCAGAACCTGCTGCCCCGCGTGGACCGGATCCTCATCGGCGGCGCGATGGCCAACACGTTCTTCCGCGCGAAGGGCGCGGCGACCGGCACGAGCCTCGTCGAGGAGGATCGGGTCGCGATGGCGAAGGACCTGCTGACCCGCGCCGGCGACAAGCTGGTCCTGCCCGGCGGGGGCGTGGCCGCCCCGTCCCTGGAGAGGGCGCAGGAGCGGCGCGACGTGGCGTGGAACGCGATCCCCGAGGGCTGGGCGCTGTACGACATCGACGCCGCGACGACCAGGCGATTCGCCGAGATCGTGGCCGGCGCGAAGACGGTGGTGTGGAACGGCCCGATGGGCGTGTTCGAGACGCCGCCGTTCGACCAGGGCACCCTGGCGGTGGCCCGCGCGATGGCCGCCGCCACGGCGAAGGGCGCCACCACGGTGGTGGGAGGGGGCGACTCCGCCGCGGCCATCGAGCAGGCGAAGCTCGCCGACCAGGTGAGCCACGTCTCGACCGGCGGCGGCGCGTCGCTCGAGTTCCTCGAGGGCAAGGTCCTCCCGGGCGTCGCGGCACTCGACGACCGCGCATGAGCCGCCTGCTCTTCGCGGCCAACTGGAAGATGCACCACGCGCCGGCCGCGGCGCGGCAGGTGGTGCGGGAGATCCTCGCGCGCTATCGCCCGCTCCCGGACCGGGACCAGGTCTTCTTCCCGCCCGCCGTCTCGCTCGGCGCCGTGGTGGAGGAGATCAAGGGCCGGCGCGACGTCGCCGCGGGCGTTCAGAATGTGCACTGGGAGGCGAAGGGCGCCTTCACCGGTGAGATCTCGGCGCCGATCGCCGCTGCCGCCGGCGCCACCTGGGCCCTGGTGGGCCACTCGGAGCGCCGCCACAAGTTCGGCGAGACCGACGCGGAGACCGGCCGCAAGGTGCACGCCGCGCTGGCCGCGGGGCTCCAGCCGATGCTGTGCGTGGGCGAGCTGATCGAGGAGCGCCGCGCCGGCAGCACCGAGGCCGTGGTGCTGCGCCAGTTGACCGCCGGCCTCGCCGGTCTCGACGCCGCGTCCACCGCGCGCGTCGCGATCGCCTACGAGCCGGTGTGGGCGATCGGCACGGGCGTCAACGCGACGCCGTCGGACGCCGCGGCCGTGCACCGCACGATCCGGCGCTGGCTGGCCGGGCGCACTCCCCCGGGCGCGCGGCACGCGATCCTCTACGGCGGCTCCGTGAACCCGGAGAACGCGGCCGCGCTGCTCGCCGAGGAGGAGCTGGATGGGGTGCTGGTGGGGGGGGCGAGTCTGGAGGCGGAGAGCTGGCTGAGGATCCTCGCCACGCCACGGCCCGACCGGTGAGCGATGGTGGTGAGAGGTGAGAAGGCGAGGTGAGAGGTGAGAAGCCCGAGGTGTGAGAGGTGAGGGAGAGGTGAGCCTCACTTCTCACGTCCTTGCCTCTCACTTCTCACCTGGTCGTCTCACCTCTCACCTCTCACGTTGACCAAGCCCTCTCGCCCCAGGTACATTGCCTGCCGCCATGTACACCCTCTTCCTGATTCTGCTCATCCTGGATGCCTTCGTCCTCGCCGCGGCCGTGTTGCTGCAGTCGGGGCAGGGCGGCGGGCTCGCCGCGTCGTTCGGCGGCGCGTCGAGCACCGACGCCTTCGTCGGCAATCGCCAGGCGGCCACACTGTTGACCAAGGCGAGCTGGTGGGGCGGGGGCATCTTCCTCGGTCTGTGCCTCATCCTCTCGCTGCTGTCGATGCGATCGTCCACCCCGCGGTCGGTGTTCGAGAACCAGCCGAGTCAGCAGGCCGCGCCCGCACCCCTGGCGCCGCTCCCGCTCGAGAGCAGCTCCGCGACCACGCCCGCGCCGGCCCCGCCGCTGGGCGCCCAGAAGGCCCCGGCCAAGTCCACGACGCCGGCACGGTGACACTCCTCCATCGCTCGGGATCGTGCGGGCGGCGCGACCGACGCTGCAGCGGCCGGTCGGTCTCCGCCGGCACGTTGAGGCTGTGAGCGAGCGGTTGCTGCCGGCGTACCTCCTGCTCGAAGACGACACCTGCTATCGGGGCGCGACGAGCGCCCCGTTTGACGCCCAGGCGGCCGAGGTGGTCTTCACCACCAACCTGAGCGGCTACCAAGAGGTCTTCACCGACCCGTCGTACGCCGGCCAGATCGTGACGATGACCGCCCCGATGATCGGGAACTACGGCATCAACCAGGAGGATCTCGAATCGCCGCGGCCGAGGGTGGCCGGCGTCGTCGTGCGCGAGCTGTCGCGCGTGGCGTCGTCCTGGCGCTCCAGCGGCCGGCTGGGCGACTGGCTCGGCGGATTCGACATCCCCATCGTCTCGGAGATCGACACCCGGCGCCTGACACGGCACATCAGGGAAAAGGGCGCGATGCAGGGCGTGGTCGCGACCGGCGACGAGCCGTCGGAGGAGGCCCGCCGGGTCCTCGCCGCTTCGCCGCGGATGGAGGGCCTGGACCTGGCGTCCCGCGTCACGCGCGAGGCGTGGGACACCGTGGGCCCGGACGACGCGCGCTTCAAGGTGGTCGCCTACGACTACGGGATGAAGCAGAACATCGTGCGGCTGCTCGTGGCCGCCGGCTGCCAGGTGACGATCGTCCCGAGCCACACGCCGGCGGCGGCGGTCCTCGAGCGGAAGCCGGACGGGATCTTCCTCTCCAACGGCCCGGGCGACCCGGCGGCCGTCGCCTACAGCCCGCCGATTCTCCGCGACCTGGCCGCCAGCGGAACCCCCGTCTTCGGTATCTGCCTCGGGCATCAGCTCTTGGGCCTCGCCTTCGGCGCCCGCACGGTCAAGCTCCCCTACGGGCACCGCGGCGGCAACCACCCCGTCCGCGAGCTGGCGACCGGCCGGGTGCTCATCACCTCCCAGAACCACGGCTTTGCGGTCGAGGGGGAGAGTGGCACGGCCGAGGTCCCCGGGGCCCCGGCTTTGGAGGTCACGCACCGTAACCTCAATGACCACACCGTGGAAGGCGTCCGGCACCGCGAATTGCCCATCTTCGCGGTCCAATACCACCCCGAGGCGAGCCCCGGACCGCACGACGCCAGGCATCACTTCGCGGAGTTTGTGCGCTTGATGTCCTCAACCCCTTGACATTAAACGAGTAAGCTTTCACATTAGCCCTCCCGTGCCCCCTGTGGGGGCCACCCTGCGGATTCGGGAGGAGCTGATGACCAAGGCCGACCTGGTTGAGCGGGTCACCGCGCAGATCGCGCGCACGGCCGGCCCGATGATCAGCAAGAAGGACTGTGCCCGCGTCGTCGACAGCTTCCTCGACGCCGTGAAGGACGCGCTCGCCGAGCAGAAGAACATCGAGATACGCGGGTTCGGCACCTTCAAGATCCGCAGCCGGAAGACCCGGATGGCGCGCAACCCGCGCACCGGAGACCCGGTGGAGGTCGCCGCCCGCCCGGTGCCGGTGTTCAAGCCCAGCAAGGAGTTGCGGGGCATGGTCGCGGAGCGTGACGAGCAGATGGCGCCGAAGGCCTAGCCGGCTCCGCTCGACCGAGGCACGAGGCCGACGCTCCCGGGCGCCGGCCTTCTTCTTTCGGCAGGCGGCGTCAGCGGGCCTTCAGTTCCGGCGCGTCGGGCCAGCGCTCCCGGACGCGCTGCAGCACCGCGTCGGCCCTCGCCGGATCGTTGCGGCTCAGCCGGTAGATCTCCGAGAGGCGCAGCGCCGACTGGATCTGCACGTGGCGCGGGACGCCGTCGGCGGCGAGGTGGCTCTCCAGCAGCCGGATCGTGTCGTCCAGGGTGAGGTCCGGCGGGTCCTCGACCGCGGCGCTACCGCCGAGGACGCCCGTGGCCAGGCCGCCGAGCGGCCCGAGCACGCTCTCCCAGACGAAGTCCCAGGCCCACCAGGCGATGCCGAACGCGCCGGAGGCGGCCAGCCAGCGCCCGTCGCCGAGGACGCCCAGCAGCGCCGTGACGACCGTGGCCACGGCGAACATCGCGCGGCCCACGGCGCTCGGCGAATCGAAACGCGGGTATGCGGACACGGGCACTCCAGCGGTCGGCGCAGTGCCATTATATTGAGCGCACCGGATGATGCCAAACGTGGTTCTGCGAACCTCACATTCCAAGGGAGGGGCTCCGTGAGTGCACGGATCCGCTTGTTGTCCGCCGTCGCCGTCGGCTGTCTGGCGCTGGGCGCCGTTCAGCCGGCCCGCGCCCAGACGCACTTCGGCCCGGAGTTGAGCTGGGGCAGCAACAGCATCGGGATCGGGATCGGCGCCCGGCTGGAGCTGGGTCTCGCCAAGATGATCCCGGGGGCGAAGGGCTTGTCCGCTGTCGGCACGTTCGACTACTTCTTCCCGAGCAGCGGGTACGGCGTGAGCCCGAGCTACTGGGAACTCGGTCTGGGCGGCCAGTACCACTTCACCATCCCGGGCGCCAAGATCCTCCCGTACGCCGGCGCCGGCCTGGCCATCGCGCACACCAGCGTGACGGTGCTCGGCATCAGCGGCAGCGCCACGAACGTCGGGCTGAACCTCTACGGCGGCACGGCCTTCCAGCCTTTGGGCAAGGTGACGCCGTTCGTGCAGTTGCGCCTCGAACTGCAGAGCAGCAGCGCGGTCTTCCTCACGGGGGGCGTGCTGTTCTAGCGCGCGCCGCCGCAGCCCTGTTGCTGTCGATGCCCTGCGCCCTCCAGGCGCAGGGCATCTCGTATGGCGTGCGCCTGGTCGCCGGCGAGCGCGCGTTCCACGTGCACGCCGAGTTCCCCGTGCCGGCCGGGCTCGACACCCTGCGCGTGTCGTTGCCGGCCTGGTCGCCCGGCTCGTACGAGATCATGGACTACGCCCGCTACGTGCACGGCTTCTCGGCCGCAGCCGCCGACGGGCGAGCGCTGTTCTGGGACAAGCAGGACGCGGACACCTGGCGGATCGCCACGGACGGTGCCGGCCGCGTGGTGGTCGAGTTCGCGACCGACCCCGACTCGGTGGCCCTCGAGCTGAGCCGCATCGAGCCGGACTTCGCCTTCTTCAACGGCACCAACCTGTTCCCCTATCCCGACGGCGCCGGATTCGACTTCCCGGCCGACCTGGTCGTGGACGTGCCGCCGGGCTGGCGGATCGCGACCGGGCTCGAGCCGGCAGGGGAGCCGGGCCGCTACCACGCGGCGAGCTACCACGACCTGGTGGACTCGCCGACCTTCCTCGGCCGCTTCGCGCTGGACAGCGTCGTGGTGGACGGCCGCCCGGTGCGCTTCGCGCTCTACCCCGACACGGCGCTCACGCCCGCGGTGTGGGCCAGCGTGTCCGACGCGCTGCGGCGCATCGCGGCCACGCAGGACCGGATCATGGGTGGGCCGCCGTACCGGGACTACACCGTGCTGGTCTACGCGCCGGCGGGCGAGCTGGACTGGGCCGGCGGGCTGGAGCACCGCAACTCGCAGCTCGACATCATCGCCCAGTCGTTCTTCGCCACCGACCGGCGCCGCGGGGCACTCGGGGAGTTCACGCGCCCGCTGCTGGCGCACGAGTTCTTCCATCTGTGGAACGTCAAGCGGATCCGGCCGGCCGAGCTGTGGCCGTACGACTACGCGCACGCGCAGTTCACGCCGCTGCTGTGGTGGTCGGAGGGCGTGACCGACTACTACGCCGACGTCACGCTGGCGCGGAGCGGGCTGTGGACGCTCGAGCAGTTCGTGGCCGGGATGAACGCCGACGTGCAGCAGGTCGAGGACGCCGCGGAAATCGTCGGGGCCGAGGACGCGAGCATCGACACGTGGATCCACCCCACCTTCGTGGACGAGGCCCAGTACTACTACCCGAAGGGGGCGCTGCTCGGGCTGATGCTGGACATCCGCATCCGCGCAGCGACCCGGGGCCGCCATTCGCTGGACGACGTGATGCGGCAGCTGCTGGCGGACTCCTGGGGTCGCCAGCGCGGCTTCACGACCCGCGGCCTGCTCGACCTGATCCGGCCGTGGGACCCGGGCGTGGACGAGTTCTACCGGCGGTACGTCCGGGGCAGGGAGCCGCTGCCCTACGACAGCCTGCTGCCGCGGGGCGGCATCGCCGTCGCGCGCCGCGAGGAGCGGACGCCGGTGGTCGGGGTCGGCAGCGAGGGGACCGCGCAGGGCGGCGTGGTGGTGAGCGAGGTCGTGCCCGGGTCGCTCGCCGACGCGGCGGGGATCGAGCCGGGCGACGTGCTGCTCCGGGTGGGCGACGTGGCCACCAGCGGCGCGGCGTGGCCGATCGTCTTCCAGTCCCGCTACGCGGACGCGGCCGGGCGCGTGGTCCAGGTGGTGTACCGCCATCAGGGGCGGCAGGTGGTGCGCTCCGGCGCGGTGCAGGTCCGCACCGTGCGGACGATCACCCTGCGGCCCGACCCGCGGCCCAGCGCCGAGGCGCGGGCGATCCTCGATGGCATCGCGGGGCCGCAGCCGTGAGCGGCGCGAGCGGGCGGGGGCAGGGTCCGGACGGAATCCGGGTGCGGATCCGGCTGTTCGCGTCGTACGCCGAGGCCGCGGGCCGCGACGCGATCGAGGTGGTCCTGCCGGCCGGAGCCGTCGCCGCCGACGCGCTCGCCGTCGTCCGGAGCCAGCCGTGGGCCGGACGGCTCGCGCCCAGCCCGGCGGTGGCCGTGAACCAGCGCTACGCGAAGGCCGACGTCGTGCTGCGGGACGGCGACGAGGTGGCGGTCATTCCTCCGGTCGCGGGCGGGTAGTTTCGCCGCGGCGCGCGAGGCTTGCCCGGCGCCCGAGCGGCGCGTAACTATGTGGGCCATGAGCGGGTGGCTGACCGACCGGCCCATCGACGTGGCCCGGCTGGTGGCCGACGTCGCGTCGGCCGGGTCGGGCGGCACGGTGGTCTTCGTCGGCACGGTGCGGCGGTCGGAGGCGGACGGGGACGTCGAGGCGATCGAGTACTCGGCGTACGAGGAGATGGCCGACGCCGAGCTCGGGCGGATCGTGGACGAGGCGCGGGCGCAGTGGCCGGGGGTGCGGATCGCGCTGCAGCATCGCACCGGGCGGGTGCCGCTCGGCGAGGCGAGCGTGGTGATCGCGGCGGCCGCGCCGCACCGCGCCGAGGCGTACGCGGCGTCGCGGTTCCTCATCGAGGAGACCAAGCGGCGCGCGCCGATCTGGAAGAAGGAGCGGCTGGCCACCGGCGCGGCGCGCTGGGTGGAAGGCCGGCCGGGGGGAGGCTAGCCCTGGCGCTGCACGTCGCGCTCATCGAGCCGCAGATCCCGCCCAACACGGGGAACATCGCGCGGCTGTGCGCGGCGACCGAGACGTCGCTGCACCTCATCGAGCCGCTGGGGTTCGCGCTGGACGACGCCGAGCTGCGCCGGGCGGGCCTCGACTACTGGGACGCCGTGGACGCCTGGGTCCATCCGACGTGGCGTCATTTCCGCGAAGCCATCGCGCGGGAGCGGTGCTGGTACTTCTCGGCGCACGGGGAGCAGTCCTTGTGGGAGGCCGCGATTCCCGACGGCGCCTGTCTCGTCTTCGGCAACGAGACCGTGGGTCTGCCGCAGCGCATCCGGGACAAGCATCCGGAGCGGGTGTTCCGCATCCCGATGACGGGGCCGGTCCGGAGCCTCAACCTCGCGACGGCGGTCGGCATCGTGCTGTACGACGTGCTGAAGGGATTGCGGGCGGGCGCGACATCCACCACACCACACCGCGGGGAGCGGGCGGGGGCCGAGCTGTGAACAAGATCACCGTGGTCGGGGCCGGGAACGTCGGGGCGACCACCGCGCAGCGCCTGGCCGAGAAGCGGCTGGCGCGCGAGATCGTGATGGTGGACGTCATCGAGGGCACTCCCCAGGGCAAGGGGCTCGACCAGTGGGAATCGGCGCCCATCGAGCGGTTCGACACCCGCATCGTCGGCTCGAACGACTACGGGGCCACCGAGGGCTCCGAGCTGTTCGTGGTGACGGCCGGCATCGCGCGGCGACCCGGCATGAGCCGCGAGGACCTGCTGCGGACCAACGTGGACATCGTCAAGGCGGTCGGCCTGGAGATCCGGAAGCACGCGCCCCGCGCGATCGTGATCGTGGTGTCCAACCCGCTCGACACGATGTGCTACGTGATGAAGGAGACCCTCGGCGCGCCGCGCGAGCGGGTGATCGGGATGGCGGGCGTGCTCGACACGGCCCGCTACCGCGCGTTCATCGCGGAAGCCCTCGACGTCAGCGTCGAGGACATCCAGGCCATGGTGCTCGGGGGCCACGGCGACACCATGGTCCCGCTGGTGAGCTACACCACGGTCTCGGGCATCCCGCTCGGGCAGCTGCTGCGCCCCGACGTCATCGAGAAGCTGGTCGAGCGCACCAAGAACGGCGGGGCCGAAATCGTCGCGTTCCTCAAGACCGGCTCCGCCTACTACGCGCCCTCGGCCGCGGCCGCCCAGATGGTGGAGGCGATCGCGCTGGACAAGAAGCGGATCCTCCCGTGCGCGGCGTGGCTCGAGGGCGAGTACGGCCACCGCGGGATCTACCTCGGCGTGCCGTGCAAGCTCGGTGCTCGCGGCCTGGAGCAGATCGTCGAGGTGGAGCTGACGCCCAAGGAGCGGGTGGCGCTCGGAAAGTCGGCGGAGTCGGTGCGGGAGTCGATCGCGCTGGTCAGATTGTAGCGATCAGTCAGTCGGTGGGCGGGTCGGTTGCCGGACGGCAAGGAGGAAGTGGTTACCAGCCGCAAGCCATCAGGGGCCAGCCCAGCTGCAAGTACTGACAACTGGAATGGCCCCTCATGACTCCTGTCTGGTAACCACTGCTCTCTTGCCGTCTGGCAACCGACCTATCCACTGCCACTCTCCCCGGCTCTTGCCGTCCGGCGCCCCTCGTCGATCCTGGCCGCCATGTAATCGCGGTTCATCCTCGCGATGAACAGCACGCTGATCCCCTTCGGGCACGCCGCCTCGCACTCCCCGTGGTTGGTGCAGCTGCCGAACCCCTCGAGGTCCATCCGCGAGACCATCGCCAGCGCGCGCTCGTGCCGCTCCGGCTGGCCCTGCGGCAGCAGCGCGAGGTGGGAGACCTTGGCCGCCGTGAACAGCATCGCGGACGCGTTCGGGCACGCGGCCACGCAGGCGCCACAGCCGATGCACTGCGCCGCGTCCATCGCCAGGTCCGCGCTGTCCTTGCGGATCGGGATGGCGTTGGCATCCGGCGCGCTGCCGATCGGCGCCGAGATGAACCCCCCGGCCGCGACGATCCGGTCCAGGGCGCCGCGGTCCACGACCAGGTCCCGCATCACCGGGAACGCCCGCGCCCGCCACGGCTCGATCCACAGCTCGTCGCCGTCCTTGAAGCTCCGCATGTGGAGCTGGCAGGTGGTGGTCCGCTCCCGCGGCCCGTGGGGGCGGCCGTTGATGACCATGCCGCAGGCCCCGCAGATCCCCTCGCGGCAGTCGTGGTCGAACGCGATCGGCGCCTCTCCCCGCAGGATCAGGCCCTCGTTGACCACGTCCAGCATCTCGAGGAACGACATGTCCGGGCTGACGTCCGCCGCCTCGTAGGTGACGAACCGGCCGGCCTCGCGCGGGCCCCGCTGCCGCCACACGTGCAGCACCAGGCGCATCACTTGTAGCTCCGCGTGGCGAGGTGGACGGTCTCGTAGTCGAGTGGCTCCTGGTGCATCACCGGGGCCCGGTCGTCGCCCTGGTGCTCCCATACCGCCACGTGGCAGAACCGCTCGTCGTTGCGCTTCGCCTCGCCGTCCTCCGTTTGGTACTCCTCACGGAAATGGCACCCGCACGACTCCTCCCGCGCCAGGGCGTCGCGGCACATCAGCTCGCCCAGCTCGAGGAAGTCGGCCACCCGCCCCGCCAGCTCCAGCGACTGGTTCAGCTCGCCCGCCTCGCCCGTCACCGTGACGTTGCGCCAGAACTCCTCCCGCAGCGCCGGCACGCGCGCCAGGGCGCGCTCCAGACCCGCCCGGTTGCGGGCCATCCCGCAGTCCTCCCACAGGATCCGGCCCAACTCGCGGTAGAACGAGGACGGCGTCCGCTTGCCGGGCACGGCCAGCAGCCGCGCGGTCCGCTCCCGCACCGTCGCCACCGCGGCCGTCACGGCCGGATGATCGGCCGGCACGGCCACCCGCGGGGTGCGCGCGAGGTAGTCGCCGAGGGTGTAGGGGATGATGAAGTAGCCGTCGGCGAGCCCCTGCATCAGGGCGCTCGCGCCCAGCCGGTTGGCGCCGTGGTCGGAGAAGTTCGCCTCGCCGAGGACGAACAGCCCCGGAATCGTGCTCATCAGGTTGTAGTCCACCCACAGGCCGCCCATGGTGTAGTGGGAAGCGGGGTAGATGCGCATCGGCACCTTGTACGGGTCCTCGGCCGTGATGCGCTCGTACATCTCGAACAGGTTGCCGTACTTCTCGCGGATCGCGTCCTCGCCGAGCCGGCCGATGGCCTCGGAGAAATCGAGGTACACGCCCTGGCCGCCGGGGCCGACGCCGCGCCCCTCGTCGCACACCTGCTTGGCGGCGCGGGAGGAGATGTCGCGCGGCGCCAGGTTGCCGTAGCTCGGATACTTGCGCTCGAGGTAGTAGTCGCGCTCGTCCTCCGGGATCCGTCCCGGCGGCCGCGCGTCGCCCTTCTGCTGCGGCACCCAGATGCGGCCGTCGTTGCGGAGCGATTCGCTCATCAGCGTGAGCTTCGACTGGTGCTCGCCGGTGACCGGAATGCAGGTCGGGTGGATCTGGGTGAAGCACGGGTTGGCGAACCCGGCGCCGCGCCGGTACGCGCGCCAGATCGCGGTGGTGTTGCACCCCTTGGCGTTGGTCGAGAGGTAGAACACGTTTCCGTACCCGCCGGTGGCGAGACACACGGCGTCCGCCAGGTGCGCCTCGAGCTCGCCGGTGACCAGGTCGCGCGCCACGATTCCGCGGGCGCGGCCGTCCACCACGACCAGCTCCAGCATCTCGTGGCGCGGATACATCCGCACCTGCCCCCGCCCGATCTGGCGCTCCAGCGCCTGGTAGGCGCCGAGCAGCAGCTGTTGTCCCGTCTGGCCCCGCGCGTAGAAGGTGCGCGAGACCTGCGCGCCGCCGAACGAGCGGTTGTCGAGCAGCCCGCCGTATTCGCGGGCGAACGGCACGCCGAGGGCCACGCACTGGTCGATGATGTTCACCGACACCTCGGCCAGCCGGTACACGTTGGCCTCGCGGGCGCGGAAGTCGCCGCCCTTGACGGTGTCGTAGAACAGGCGGAAGACGCTGTCCCCGTCGTTGGGGTAGTTCTTGGCCGCGTTGATCCCGCCCTGCGCCGCGATCGAGTGGGCGCGGCGCGGGCTGTCCTGGTAGCAGAAGCACTTGACCTGGTAGCCCAGCTCGGCCAGCGCCGCGGCGCCGCCGGCCCCCGCCAGCCCCGAGCCCACCATGATCACCGAGTACTTCCGCTTGTTGGCGGGGTTCACGAGCTTCAGCTCGAAGCGGTGCCGCGACCACTTCTGCTGCAGCGGCCCCGCGGGAATCCGGGCGTCGAGGTTCATCGGACCCACCCGGCCAGCACGGCGACGGGGAAGGAGCAGTTGCCCACCAGGATCAGCACCGCGAAGGCCCGCGCCGCCTGCCGCGCCCAGCGCTTGTAGCGCGGGTGGCTGAGGCCGAGCGTCTGGCACAGGCTCCACACGCCATGGTCGAGGTGGAGGGCGAGCAGCACCATCGCGACGACGTAGAACAGCGCCACCGGCCACACCTGGAAGCCGGCGACCACGTTGTGGTACACGTCGCCCGGCCGATAGTCGGGGTGGAGGCGGCCCAGGGTCAGGTGGAGGATGTGGAAGACGATGAACGCGAACAGGATCACGCCGCCCCAGCGCATGGTGCGCGACGCGTAGGTCGAGTCCTTGGCCTTCCAGCGCCGGTAGGCCTCCGGCCGGGCGGCCCAGCTGTCCAGGGTGAGCGAGGTCGCCGACCACACGTGCAGCACCGCGCAGGCCAGCAGCACCGCGCGCGCGACCCACAGCCCGCCGCCGTGGAGGAAGCCGTGCAGGAACCGGCTGTACCCGTTGATCGCCTCGGGACCGAGGTACAGCGTGAGGTTGCCGACGAAATGGCCGAGCACGAACCCGAACAGCACGAGGCCGGAGACGGCCATCACCACCTTCCGGCCGATCGTGGACGCCACGTACGGGAGCCTGATGCGGGGGAGGAACTCGGCGATGGCCGTCATGCGCTCGTCATCTCGACCTCGGGTCTCGCGGGCGGCGCGGCGCTGGCGGCCGCCCCGAATATTTCTCGATGCCTTGCGCGTCACGCAAGGTGGCCAATAAGCTAGGCGGAGAATGTCCACCGAGCGCAAGATGATCATGGGCTGGGTGAAGGTCTGCGTCGCCCCCGAGATCTTCGCCTCCCGCTGCGACGACGTGCTGATGGAGCGCGAGAAGCAGTACCTGGCCGCCCGGCAGCGCAGCGGCGAGATCTTCCTCTCCGGCCCGCTGGCCGACCACTCGGCCGGCCTGGTCGTCTACGACGTGCAGTCGCTGAAGGAGGCGCAGCAGCTGGTGGAGGACCAGCCGATGGTCCGTGCCGGCCTGCTGTCGGTGGATCTCCACGAGATGTTCGCCGTCACCTACGCCTGACCGGAGGGCGCAGCGATGGACCCGACCCCCAAGCGCCTCATCGTCGTCGGAGACCGCGTCCTGGTCACGCCCGAGGAGGGGGAGGAGCGCACCCGGGTGGGCCTCTACCTTCCCCAGACGGCCATCGACGCGCTCGCGGTGCAGGGCGGCCGCATCATCGCCACCGGCCCGGGCACGCCCCTGGCCGAGCCGGCGAACCTCGACGACGAGCCGTGGAAGATCCATGCGCGCGAGGGCGCGCGGTACGTCCCGATGCAGCCACGGGCCGGCGACTACGCCCTGTTCTTCCGCAAGGCGGCGGTCGAGATCACCTTCGAGAGCCGGAAGTACCTGGTGGTTCCGCAGGCAGCCATCCTGATCCTGGTCCGCCCCAAGGACGAAGAGGAAGAAGCGGCCGAGGGGGAGCCGGAGTTCTAGCGTTGGTGAGAGGTGAGAGGTGAGGCGTTCGGGTGAGAGGTGCGAGGCGCAAGGCGTGACAGGTAAGACGTTGGGGCGAGCTAGAGGCGCAAGGCGTGAGACCTGAGACGTTGGGGCGAGAGGTGCGAGGCGCAAGGCGTGAGAGGTGAGGTCCCATCCAGACCCCGAGGGCAAGGAGGGCGGCGGATGCGCGGTCGAGTGCGATTGGCTTTGGGGTGCGCCGCGCTGGCGGCCGCCTGTCACAGTGCTCCCCCGGCGCCTGCGCCGGCCCCCGCCGCCGCGGCCCAGTCCGGACCCAGCCTGTACGAGCGGCTGGGCGGCCGGCCGGCGCTCGCGCGGGTGGTGGCCGACCTGATCGTCCGGGCGACCACCGACCCGCGGATCAGCGGGTTCTTCCGCGGCGCGGACCTCGACCAGCTGCGGGCGGGGCTGACCGACCAGCTGTGCCAGGTGACCGGCGGGCCGTGCCGGTACACGGGGCGGTCGATGCGGGAGGTGCACGCGAGCATGGGCCTCCGGGACGCGGACTTCGACGCCCTGGTGTCGGACCTGGTGGCGTCGCTGGAGCATTTCCACGTCGGAGCGGGCGAGCAGACCGAGCTGGTGGGGATCCTGGGCGGATTGAGGAGTCAGATTGTGACGAGATAGGCGAGAGGTGAGAGGGTGAGGGTGAGAGGTTCAGGTGAGAGGTGAGAAGTGAGCAGCGAAAGGCGTGAGAGGTGAGCCGAGCGCCCTCTCACGCCTTCGGCCTCTCACTCTCACGCTTCACGCCTCTCACCCCTCACAGCTTGGGCAGCGTCACCCCCTGCTGCTTCTGATACTTCCCCTTCTTGTCCGCGTAGGAGACCTCCGGCGGCTCGTCGCCCTCGAAGAACAGCACCTGGGCGATGCCCTCGTTGGCGTAGATCTTGGCCGGCAGCGGGGTGGTGTTCGAGATCTCCAGCGTGACGAACCCCTCCCACTCGGGCTCGAAGGGCGTCACGTTGGTGATGATCCCGCAGCGGGCGTAGGTCGACTTGCCCACGCAGATGGTCAGCACGTCCCGCGGGATGCGGAAGTACTCGACCGAGCGGGCCAGCGCGAAGGAGTTCGGCGGCACGATGCACACGTCGCCCTCGAAGGCCACGAACGACTTCGGGTCGAACGCCTTCGGGTCCACGATCGCCGAGAGCGCGTTGGTGAAGATCTTGAACTCCCGGGCGACGCGCATGTCGTAGCCGTAACTCGAGACCCCGAACGAGATCACCCCGTCCCGCACCTGGCTGTCGGCGAACGGCTCGATCATCCCGTGCTCCCGCGCCATCCGGCGGATCCAGCGATCGGACTTGATGCTCATGGGCTCCCGTGCGTGGAGGGGGGTGCGACAATATAGTGATTTCTTGAATTCCGATTTGGGCGCCACTAGCTTACGCGTCCTGAGAGACTGCGCGACTTTTCACGCTCGTCGGAGAGCCAGCTGCAACCCTACATTCCGCTCCTCCTGCTGATCGGGTTGGTCGCCTTCAGCGCGCTGATGATGGTCGCGCTCTCGCATCTGTTTTCCTCGTCCCGCCCCACCGCGGTCAAGTCGCTGCCCTACGAGTCCGGCATGACGCCCCTGGGCAACGCGCGGGAACGCTACGACGTGAAGTTCTACCTCGTGGCGGTCCTGTTCATCGTGTTCGACATCGAGGTGGTGTTCATGATGCCGTGGGCCGTGGCCTTCCGGCAGCTGAACCTGCTGGGCCTGGGCGTGGCGGGCGCGCTGCTGGAGATGGCGGTCTTCGTGGTCATCCTGGCGGTGGGATACGTGTACATCTGGAAGCGCGGAGCCCTGGAGTGGAACTGACCGGACCGGAACAACACCCGGCGCCCCAGGACGAAGCGGAGCGCGCCGGCTTCCTGTCGCCCAACTGGGTGACGGCGCGGCTCGACGACCTGGTCAACTGGTCGCGCGCCAATTCGCTGTGGCCGATGGCGTTCGGGACCGCCTGCTGCGCCATCGAGTTCATGGCCACGGCCGCCAGCCGCTTCGACCTGGCGCGCTTCGGCATGGAGCGGGTCGCCTATTCGCCCCGCCAGGCGGACGTGCTGATCTGCGCGGGCCGCCTCCCGTTCAAGCTGGCCCCGGTGATCCGCCGCGTCTGGGACCAGATGCCGCAGCCCAAGTGGTGCATCTCGATGGGCGCCTGCGCGTCCACCGGGGGCATCTTCGACAACTACGCCATGGTGCAGGGCATCGACACGATCGTGCCGGTCGACGTCTACGTGCCCGGCTGCCCGCCGCGGCCCGAGGGGCTGCTGTACGGCATCCTGATGCTGCAGAAGAAGATCAAGGGCGAGACGGTTTTCGACCCGGACCTCAGGGTCGAGCGGCTCGCCGACCAGCAGGGCCTGTTCCTCGAGCCGGCGGCGGTGGACGAGCTGTCCGAGCCGTTCGGCAACTCGATCCACCAGACCAGGTCGGCCTGACGAGCCCAGTGAGCGTCGGTGCAGCGGAGAACCCGTCGGTGGCCGCGCTGCGCTCGCGGTTCGGCGCGGCCGTGGAGCGGACCACCGTCTTGCTGGGCGCCAGCGTGGTCTCCGTGGCGCGCGAGCGCGCGCACGAGGTGCTGGCCTGGCTGCGGGACGCCCCCGACCAGCGCTACGACTACCTGGTCGACGTCACGGCGGTGGAGTACCGGGACCGCGAACGCCCGCTGGAGCTGGTCTACCAGCTCCGCTCGCTGCCGCGCGGCGTGATGCTGCGCCTCAAGGTGGACCTGGCCAAGGACCGGCCGCTCGAGGTGGACTCGGTCGTGGACCTGTGGCGGGGCGCCGACTGGCTGGAGCGCGAGGTGTGGGACATGTTCGGCATCCGGTTCCGCGGCCACCCGGACCTGCGGCGGATCCTGATGTGGGAGAACTACGCGGAGGGCCATCCGCTGCGGAAGGACTTCCCGCTCCGGGGCCGCTTCAGCCGCTCGGAGCAGGTCCGCCGGGCGCTCGGCGCCGACCTCCAGGCGCACTACTCGATGGAGGAGCTGTCGATCGCCGAGGCCTACGACGCCGTCCCCGCGGACGTCCGGGAGCGGCTGCTCGGCGGCGAGCAGGAGCGCTGATGGCCGAGAAGCGCGTCCTGGAGCTCGCGCTGGCGACGCCGGGGGTGGACGCCGCCGGGAACCCGGCGCGCCTGCCGCTGGTGGCCGAGGCGCCGCTGGGGGCCGAGCCCGAGCTCAAGACCGACCACATGCTGATCAACATCGGCCCGCAGCATCCGGCCACGCACGGCGTGCTGCGGCTGGTGGTCGAGCTGGACGGCGAGGTGGTGGTGCGGGTCATCCCGCACATCGGCTACCTGCACTCCGGCTTCGAGAAGCTGGGCGAGTACCGGCACTACAACCAGATCATCCCGCTCACCGACCGCACCGACTACCTCTCGGCCCCGGCGAACAACGTGGCCTTCGCGCTCGCGGCCGAGCGGCTGATGGGCATCGAGATCACCGAGCGCTGCAAGGTGCTGCGGGTCATCGCCTGCGAGCTGAGCCGCATCATCTCGCACCTGGTGTGGGCGGGCACGACCGCGATCGACATCGGTGCCTTCACCGTCTTCCTGTGGATGTTCCAGGAGCGGGAGCGGGCCTACAACCTCATCGAGGAGTGGACCGGGGCGCGGCTGACGACGTCGCTCACCCGGGTCGGCGGGCTGATGGCCGACGTTCCCGACGGCTGGGCGGGGCGGCTGAAGGACTGGTGCGCGAAGTTCCCGAAGACGCTCGACGAGGTGGACCGGATGCTGCTCCGCAACGGCATCTGGCTCGGCCGCACGCAGGACGTCGGCGTCATGACGGCGGCGGAGGCGATCGACTACTCGCTGTCGGGCCCGATGCTGCGGGCCAGCGGCGTGGCGTTCGACGTCCGCAAGGACCATCCCTACCTCGACTACGACAGCTACGACTTCGAAGTCCCGGTCGGGCAGCACGGCGACGTGTACGACCGGTACCTGGTCCGGATGGAGGAGATGCGGCAGTCGGTGCGGATCCTGGAGCAGGCCCTCGCCCGGCTCCCGGACGGCCCGATCAACGCCGCCGACGCGCGGGTGATCCTGCCCCCCAAGCGGCGCCTGATGAGCGACATGGAGTCGATGATCCACCACTTCAAGCAGGTGATGGAGGGCGTGCCGGCCCCGGTCGGCGAGGTGTACCTGCCGGTCGAGAACCCGAAGGGCGAGCTGGGCACGTACCTGGTGTCGGACGGCTCCGCCAAGCCGGTGCGCTGGCGCATCCGCCCGCCGTCGTTCCTCAACATCGCGGCGCTCCCCAAGATGGCGGAGGGGCACCTGCTGTCGGACCTGATCGCGATCAACGCCAGCGTGGACATCGTCATGGGAGAGATCGACCGGTGAGCGGCGCGAGCGTCCCGCCGCACGGCGAGGCCGCCGAGGCCGGGCTGCCACGCGTGTTCGTCGGCGAGGGCCGCCAGCGGCTCGACGCGGTCGTCGCCCGGTATCCCGCCAAGGCCGGGGCGCTCCTGCCGGCGCTGTGGATGGTGCAGGAGGCCCACGGCTGGATCTCGCCGGCGGGGATGGCGGAGGTCGCCGAAGTCCTCGACCTCACGCCGGCCTACGTGCGGGGCGTGGTGACGTTCTACACGATGTACCACCAGCACCCGGTCGGGAAGTACTTCGTGCAGGTGTGCACCACGACGCCGTGCAACGTGTGCGGCGCCGAGGGCGTGGTGGAGGCCTTCCTGAAGGCCACCGGCGCGAAGGCGCCGGGGGAGACCAGCCCGGACGGCAAGTGGACCATCGTCGAGGTGGAGTGCCTCGGCGCCTGCGGGTTCGCGACGCCGGTGATGATCAACGACGAGTTCGTCGAGAGCGTGACCGCCGCGTCGGTGCCCGCCCTCGTCGCCCGGTACACGTAGGCGCCATGGGCTACCCGCACCCCAAGCACCCGAAGGAAACCCCGGTCGTCAGCGCCCACTTCGGCGAGGCCGAGGCGAGGAGCTACGACGGCTGGGTGAAGCGCGGCGGCTACACGGCGCTGGAGAAAGCGCTCGGCATGCCGCGCGAGCAGGTGATCGAGGAGGTCAAGGCGTCGGGGCTGCGGGGGCGGGGCGGGGCGGGCTTTCCGGCGGGCGTGAAGTGGAGCTTCATGCCCAAGCAGAAGACCAAGCCCCACTACCTGTGCTGCAACGCGGACGAGTCGGAGCCCGGCACCTTCAAGGACCGCGAGATCATGCGGTGGACGCCCCACCAGTTGATCGAGGGGTGCGCCATCGCGGCGTACGCGATTCAGGCCGAGCAGACGTTCATCTACATCCGCGGGGAGTTCACCGAGCCCATCGCCGTCATGCAGAAGGCGCTCGAGGAGGCGTACGCGAAGGGCGTGCTGGGCGCGAACGCGATGGGGAAGGGCGCGCGGATCGACGTCATGATCCATCGCGGCGCCGGCGCCTACATCTGCGGCGAAGAGACGGCGCTGATGAACTCCATCGAGGGCAAGCGCGGCAACCCGCGCATCCGCCCGCCGTTCCCCGCGGCCGTGGGCGTGTTCGGCCAGCCCACCACCATCAACAACGTCGAGACCCTCTCCAGCGTGCCGCACATCATCAACCGCGGCTCGGCCTGGTACAAGGGCCTCTGCCTGTCGAACCCCAAGAGCACCGGCACCAAGCTGTTCTCGATCTGCGGCACCGTGGCGAAGCCCGGCAACTACGAAGTGACGATGGGCTTCCCGCTGAAGGACCTGCTGTACGACGTCGCCGGCGGGATGCTGCCCGGCCGCACGCTCAAGGCCGTGATCCCGGGCGGCTCCTCGGTGCCGATCCTCACCGCGGCCGAAGCCGAGGACACGGTGCTCGACTACGAGGGCTGCGTCGCCAAGGGCACGATGCTCGGCTCCGGCGGGATGATCGTGCTCGACGACTCGGTGGACATGGTCTACCAGGTCATGCGCCTCGCGAAGTTCTACGCCCACGAGTCCTGCGCCCAGTGCACCCAGTGCCGCGAGGGCACCGCCTGGACCGTGAAGATCCTGCAGCGCCTGCTGGGCGGGCAGGGGAAGGCGGAGGACCTGGACCTCCTGCTCGACCTGTCGGAGCAGATGACCGGCCGCACGATCTGCGTGCTGAGCGACTCCTGCGCCGCGCCGGTGGTGAGCGCCATCCGGAAGTTCCGCCCCGAGTTCGACGCCTACCTGCGGAACGGCCGGCGGAAGGCGCGGGCATGACCGATCTCGTCAAGCTGACCATCGAGGGGCGGGAGGTCGAGGTTCCCGCGGGGACCTCGGTGCTCGAGGCCGCGAAGCAGACCGGGGTCCTGATCCCGCACTACTGCTACCACCCGGGCCTCCCGGTGGCCGGTTCGTGCCGGATGTGCCTGGTGGACGTCGAGAAGAGCCCCAAGCCCGTGCCCTCGTGCGCCACGCCCGTGGCGGCCGGCATGGTCGTGCGGGTCTCGAGCGAGCCGGCGAAGGCGGCCCGCCGGGCGGTGCTGGAGTTCCTGCTGATCAACCACCCGCTCGACTGCCCGATCTGCGACAAGGCCGGCGAGTGCACGCTGCAGGACTACACCTTCCAGGAGGGCCGGGACGCCGGCCGGTACGCCGAGTACGCCAAGCGCTACAACCCGGTCGAGGACTTCGGGCCCGACGTCCTCTACGTGCCCAACCGCTGCGTGCTGTGCACCCGCTGCGTGCGGTTCATGGAAGACGTCGCGAAGGAGCCGACGCTGAACGTCGAGGAGCGGGGCGACCGCGCGCACATCGGCATCTTCGAGGGCCGGCAGCTCGACCATCCGTGGGCGGGAAACGTGGTGGACCTGTGCCCCGTCGGCTCGCTGCTGTCGAAGGACTTCCTGAACAAGGCCAGGGTGTGGGACTTCGACAAGACGGCCTCGGTGTGCCCCGGCTGCACCCAGGGCTGCAACGTCGTGCTGGAGACCCGGGAGAACGTGGTCGTCCGCGTGCGGCCCCGCCCGAACCCCGAAGTCAACCGCTGGTGGATGTGCGACGAGGGGCGCCTGAAGTACGGCTGGCTCAACCGCTCGGACCGCATCGAGGTGCCGCTGGTGCGCCAGGCTGACCGGCTCGTGCCGGTGGACTGGGAGCAGGCCCTGGAGCGCGCGGCCGAGCTGATGGGGGCGGCGGACGGCGCCTGGGTCGGCCTGGTGTCGCCGGGCGCCTCGTGCGAGGCACTCGAAGCGGCCTCCGGGCTCCTGGCCCTGCGCGGCGGCGCCGGCGCGTTCCGCGTGCACGAAGGAGCGGAGGCTCCCCTGGCCGGCGTGCCGGACCTCGCGTTGCGCAAGGAGCGCGCGCCCAACGTGAACGGCGCGCTGGCGGCGGGCTTCACCCGCGACTGGGGCGGCGCCGTCGAGCGCGCCCGGAGCGCGGCACTGGTGCTGGCGCTGGACGAGGACCTGGCCGACCTCACCGGGCCGCTCACCACCGGCCGGCTGGTGTACGTCGGGACGGTGCTGCCCGAGGCGGCCCGCGGCGCGGCGGTCGTGCTGCCGTGCGCCAACATGGCCGAGGAAGAGGGCTCGTTCGTGAACCTGCGCGGCCTGAAGCAGCCCTACCTTCAGGCCAAGAGCCCGCCGGGGATGGCCCGGCCGGCCGCGTGGATCCTGGCCGAGCTCCAGGGGGCGCTCGCCGCTCGCGTGGGATCCCGGGCATGAACCCGGTCGCCGGGGCGGCCTTCGTGTGGATCTCGCTGGTCAAGATCCTGGTGGTGTTCGGCGGGCTGCTGACCCTGATCGCGCTGTGGACGTGGGTCGAGCGGCGCGGCGCGGGGTGGATCCAGAACCGCCTCGGCCCGAACCGCGTCGGGCCGGAGGGGCTGCTCCAGCCGGCGGCCGACGGACTGAAGAACTTCCTCAAGGAAGAGACGCTCCCGCCGTTCTCCGACCGGTTCCTGTTCATCCTCGCGCCGATGATGGCGTTCACCCCGGCGCTCATCACCTTCGCGGTGGTGCCGTTCGCCTCGCCGCTGCCGACGCCCTGGGGGCTGGTGGGGACGGCGATCGCCGACCTGCCGGTGGGGTTCCTGTACATCCTGGCCATCGGCTCGCTCGGGGTGTACGGCGTGGTGCTGGCGGGCTGGTCCTCGAACAACAAGTACTCGCTCCTCGGCGGGCTGCGCGGCTCCGCGCAGCTCATCTCCTACGAAGTGTCGATGGGGCTGTCGGCGGTGGCCGTGCTGCTGCTGGCCGGCAACATCACGATGAACGAGATCGTGGCGAAGCAGCAGCAGAGCGTGTGGTTCGTGCTGCCGCTGTTCGTCGCGTTCTTCACCTTCCTGATCGCCAGCTTCGCCGAGACGAACCGGCTGCCGTTCGACCTGCCCGAGGCCGAGGCCGAGCTGATCGCCGGCTATCACACCGAGTACTCCGCGATGAAGTTCTCGATGTTCTACATCGCCGAGTATTCCAACATGGTCACCGCCTCGGCGCTGATGGTGACCCTGTTTTTCGGCGGGTGGGACGTGCCGTTCACGGCGTGGGACAACACGCCGCCGTGGACGGTGGTGAAGTTCCTCGTGACCTTCGCCGCCTTCTGGGCCAAGGTGCTGTTCTTCCTGTTCGCCTACGTGTGGGTGCGGTGGACGCTGCCGCGGTTCCGCTTCGACCAGCTGATGGACCTCGGGTGGAAGGTGCTGCTCCCGGTGGCCCTGGCGTACGTGATGGTGGTGGCGGTCGCCGTGTGGGCGCTGGAGGCGGCGGGCCTGGCGTTCGGCGTGCCGTACGCCCTGGTGCTGAGCGGCGTGAGCCTGGCGCTGGGCGCGCTGCTGCTGTGGGGCCTGGACCGCAACCGGGTCATCGGCGGGTCGGCGTCGCGGCAGCGGGCGGTGTGGCGCCGCGACGCGGCGCGGGCGCGGGCGCGGGGGGCTGCCTAGCATGGCGATCACCGTGCGGACGCTGCCCCGGCCCGAGGCCGAGAGCTCCTACGTGCGCGCCACCCTCAAGGGCATGGCGCTGACCTTCAAGCACCTGTTCGCCAAGAAGTGGACGATGCAGTACCCGGAGCAGACGGCCGCGCCGGACTGGCAGCTCTCCAAGCGGTGGCGCGGGACGCACCGCATGGCGGTGGACGAGAACGGCAAGGCCAAGTGCGTGGCGTGCGGACTGTGCCCGCAGGTCTGCCCGGCCAACTGCATCAAGCTGGTGGCCGGCGAGGACGAGCAGGGCAACCGCTACCCGCTGGT
>DATJUT010000096.1 GCA_035502185.1 Gemmatimonadales bacterium | reverse complement strand
ACTCGGCGGCGTTCGGATTGTCCTCCCGCTTGGTCATCTCGACCAGCTGCGGGCGGACGAGCCCGGTGAGATCAATCGTCATGTTCACTTGGAATAGAGCTCGACGATCAACTGTTCCTCGGCCGCGATCGGGATGGCATCACGGGTCGGGCGCTCGGTGACCGTGCCGGTCATCGCGCCCCGATCCACGGCGACCCACGACACCGGCTGCCCCTTGGACGCCAGCTCGAGGGAGGCCGCGATGACATCGAGTTCCCGGCTCGCCTTGGCGACGCGGATCTGGTCACCCGGGCGGAGCAGGTAGGACGGGACGTCGACGGGACGGCCGTTGACCTCGACGTGGCGGTGACGCACCAGCTGCCGGGCCGCCTTGCGGCTCGGCGCCAGTCCCATCCGGTAGACGACGTTGTCCAGCCGCGACTCCAGGGCGATCAGCAGGTTCTCGCCGGTGCGCCCGGGCTCGCCCACGACGCGCTTGAACGTGTTCTTGAACTGCTGCTCGGTGAGCCCGTAGATCCGCTTCACCTTCTGCTTCTCGCGCAGCTGCCGCGAGTACTGCGAGGCCTTGCGGCGCCGCCCCGCCGACTGGCCATGCTGGCCCGGCGCGTAGGCGCGCTTCTCGACCGCGCACTTCTCCGTGAGGCAGCGCGAGCCCTTGAGGAAGAGCTTGGTGCCCTCGCGCCGGCACAGCTTGCAGTTCGGCTCGATGTATCGGGACACTACACCCTGCGCTTCTTCGGCGGACGGCAGCCGTTGTGCGGGATCGGCGTCACGTCCCGGATGGACTTGACCACGAGCCCCGCGTTGGCCAGCGCCTGGATCGCGGACTCACGACCCGCGCCGGGGCCCTGCACCCGGACGTGCACCCGCCGCACGCCCATGTTGAACGCCTCGCGGCCCGCCTGCTCCGCCGCGACCGTCGCGGCGAACGGCGTGGACTTCTTCGAGCCCTTGAACCCGGACTTCCCGGCCGTGCTCCAGGCCACCACGTTGCCGTTGAGGTCGGCGACCGTCACGATGGTGTTGTTGAACGTGGCCATGATGTGCACCACGCCCTCGGACTCCACCACCTTCTTGGCCTTCCGCGCGGCCTTCTTGGGCGCGCCCTCGGCCGCCGCGCCTTCCGGCGCCGCTCCTTCGGGGGCGGGAGCCGCGGGCGCCGCGTCGGACGCCGGGGTCGGTTTCGGCTGTTCCTGGTCGGCCATGGGCTATTTCTTGAGGATCGCTTTCTTCTTCCCGGCGATGGTCCGGCGCGGCCCCTTCTTGGTCCGCGCGTTGGTGCGGGTCCGCTGCCCGCGCACCGGCAGGCCGCGCCGGTGGCGGATCCCGCGGTAGCAGCCGATGTCCATCAGCCGCTTGATGTTCATCGCCACTTCGGTCCGCAGCGCGCCCTCGACCTTGTGATCGCGCTCGATCACCTGCCGCAGCCGCGACACCTCGGCGTCGCTCAGGTCCCGCACCCGCGTGGCCGGATTGATGCCCGTCCGCTCGAGAATCGTCGTCGCCGTCGAGCGCCCCACGCCGAAGATCGCCGTCAGGCCGACCTCGACGCGCTTGTCGCGCGGAAGATCCACGCCCGCTATGCGTGCCACGAGCTAACCCTGCCGCTGCTTGTGCTTGGGAGAACGCTTGCAGATCACCCGGATCACGCCGCGGCGCTTGATGACCCTGCAGTGCTCACAGATCGGCTTGACGCTGGTCCGAACCTTCAAAACACGCTCCTTAATTCAATTCCGAGCAAGACTTAAAAGCTAAACCAGCCCCCAATCGGATGCAAGGGAGCCGGCACGGAGATTCGGAGTGGGGGCGGAAGCCCAAGTCGCGAGCGGCTCGGGGCTTGCGGCGGCCCGGCGGCAGACCCCTGCCCGCCTGCCGGACCCGGGCCCACAGCCGGCCTCACGGCAGCGCCCGGACCTCCACCAGCCGATAGCTCTGCCCGACGCGCCGGAAGCCGAAGTACAGCGTCTGGGTGTGGCGCACGTCGGTGCCGCGCACCTGGTAGATCCGCTGCGCCTCGACGTAGGCGCGGTCGGGGTCCACGTCGCGGACCACCAGCACGACGAGATCCAGCTCCTGGGCGCCCTCCGCGAAGGCCCGGAGCAGCGCGGCGGCCTGCACCGGCCTCAGCGGGGACGAGGGCTCGGCGCCCGGCAGGTGCACCATCACCGCCTCGCCGCTGCCCACCATCGTGGTGAAGTCGTGGGCCATCCACTGCGCGGCCGCCCGTCGTGCGGCGGTCATCAGCGAGTCCGCCTGGGCGCCGCGTCCCGCCGCGACGGCGACCGCGAGGGCCACCAGCCAGCTCACCGCCCCATCTCCGCGGCCGTGGCCACGGCCTCCCCGCGCGGGTCCGCGGCGCCGGTGACTGGACGCCCCACCACCACGAAGTCCGCTCCGGCCTCGACCGCCTCGCGCGGCGTCGCCGTCCGGACCTGATCGCCGGCCGCCTGCGCCGCGCGCCGCACGCCGGGCACCACGAGGACCGCGCGCGTGCCCGCCACCGCGCGCACCGCGCGCGCTTCCGAGGCGGCGCAGACGTAGCCGTCGAGGCCGGCCGCGACGCCGAGCCTCACCAGCCGCTGCTGCTCGGCCGCGAGATCGCCGGCCGGGCGCCCCACCACCTGGCCGAAGCCGACCGCGTCGAACGAGGTGAGCACGCCCACGCCCAGCAGCCGGATCCCGCCGCGGCGCACCCGCGCGGCCGCCTCCAGCATGCGGCCGCCGCCGGCGAGGTGGACGGTCGCGAGGGAAACGCCCGACTCGAGCGCCGCCTCGACGGCGCCAGCCACGGTGTTCGGGATGTCGTGCCACTTGAGGTCGAGAAACACCTCGCGCCCGCGCTCCCGCAGCGCCCGCACCACGGCCGGCCCGTCCGCCACGTGGAGCACCGGCCCGACCTTGTACCAGCGCACGGCGTCGCCGAGCCGGTCCACCAGCTCGAGCGCGGCGCGCGCGCTCGCGACGTCGAGGGCCACGACCAGCTCGGCCACGGCTCAGCCCGTCGCGCCGGCCGGGTGGCCCGGGGAGGGAGCCCCCGCGCCGGCCAGCAGGGCGTCCAGCTCGCGGGCGATGCGCTCGGGCGCCCGCGGGTCCGCCAGGGCCGCGGTCCCCACCCCCACCAGGGTCGCGCCCGCGCGCAGGTACTGCAGCGCGTCGGCACCGGTCCGCACGCCGCCCGTGCCGATCACCGGCTTGCCGGTCCGCGCGGCCACCAGCCGCGTCACCCGGAGCCCGACCGGAAGCAGCGGCGGGCCGCTGAGGCCGCCGTTGCCCGCTCCGAGCCGCGCGCGTCCGCGCTCGTCGTACAGCTCGGCGGGCAGGGTGTTGACCGCGGTGAAGGCGTCGGCGCCGGCGGCCGCCGCCGCCGCCGTCCGCGCCGGATCCGGCAGCACCGGCGACAGCTTCACGACCAGCGGCTTCGCCGTCTCGGCGCGCACCCGGCGCACCAGGGCGGCGAGCACCTGGTCGTCGGCGCCGAACTCCATGCCGCCGTGCGAGACGTTGGGACAGGACACGTTGAGCTCGAAGGCCGCCACGGCCGGCTCGCCGGCGAGCGCCGCGACCACGCGCGCGAAGTCGTCGACCGCGTTGCCGACCACGTTCACCACCACCCGCGCGCGCCGCAGGGTGGCCGCGAGCCAGGGCAGGTAGTCGCGGCGGAACGCGTCCAGTCCCGGGTTGGCGAGGCCGACCGAGTTGAGCATCGCGCCGCGTACCTCCGCGACCCGCGGCGACGGGTTGCCCTGCCGCGGCTCGACGCTGACGGCCTTGGTCACGATGCCCCCGAGCGCCTCGAGGTCGATCACCCGGGCCACCTCGCGCCCGAACCCCGCCGTGCCCGCCGCGAGCAGGATGGGATTCTGGAACCGCACGCCACAGAACTCGACGGGCCGAGCCCCGGACGGGCCGGTCACTCGGGAGGCTCCGGCCGCGGCGATCCCGCAGGCTCGCGCGGCCGCTCCGGCGGACCCGGGGTCGGCCTGGGGGGCCGGCCGCGCGCCTCCTCGTCCTCGACCGCGCCGACCACGCCCGGCCGGCGCCGGGTCGGCGCGCCGGGCGCGACGGTCGCCGCGATGGACAGCGTTCGCCGCAGCGAATCCTCCAGCGCCTGATACGCGCTGTCGCCGGCGGCGCCCGCGCCCGCGGCCGCCAGCGTGTAGGGGTTCCGGCCGTACCGCGCGCCCAGGAGCGTCCGCAGGGAGTCGGCCGCCGGATGCCCGGCCGCAATCGCCGCCACCAGCGCCTTGGGCGTCCACGGGGACTCGGGGAAGCGGTCCGCCATCGACGCGAACGCCTCCGCCGCCAGCCGCCCCGCGTCGAGGGAGTCGCGGAGCAGCTCGGCGCGCAGGAACCAGTACGCGTCGGGCGCACTCCGCGCCGCGGCCAGCGAGTCCGCGCGCGCCAGCAGCCGCAGGATCGCCTGCGCCTCGCGCGCCGCATCGCCACCGGCCTGCCTCAGGTCGTCCAGCCGGTCGCGCTGGGTCTCCAGGGCGGAATCGCTGGCCGCCGCGGCGATCGCGATCCGGCACAGCGCGACCTGGGCGACCTGGCCCGCCAGGCTGTCCCTCGCCAGGCTCACGGCGCGCCGCAGCTCCCCGGTCGCAGCGACGGTGTCTCCGGAGGCGAGCTGCCGCTCGCCGTCGTCCAGCAGCAGCCGCGCCCGCGCGCCGCTCGAGATGGAGACACGAGCCGCGAGCTGCTGGGCCAGCGCCGAAGCGTGGACGGCCGCCCCGGCCGCGGCCAGGCTGTCGATTGCCGGCCGCCAGTCGTCCTCGGAGTAGCCGCGCCCCCCGGCGAGGGAGTCGTACAGCGCGCCCGCCGCCGCCGTATCGCCGAGCCGCAGCTCCAGCCGCCCGAGCGCGAACCGGGCCCTCGGATCGCGCGATCGCGCGAGGTCGGCCCTGGCGGCCTCCGGGTCATTGAGCACGACCAGCAGCCGCCCGCGGTCGAAGAGGGCCTCGTCGCGCACCTCGCTGCGATGCGACTCGACGGCGCTGTCCAGCGCCGCCCGCGCCGAGTCCGTGAAGCCGAGCACGACGTAGGCGCGGCCAAGGAGGCCGAAGGCCACGAGGCGCTGCTCCCGCGACCCCAGCTGCCGCACCGCTTCCTGCAGGGCGACGGCGCCGTCCGAGTACTGCTCGAGGTGGACCAGCGCTTCGCCCCGCACCAGCTGCGCCTCGGCGGCCCATCGCGACCCGGCATGGCGGGCCAGCAACGACTCGGCGTGGGTCTGGGCCTGCTGCCAGCGGTCGTGCGCTTCGCCGATCCGCCCGGCGCGCTCGGAGCTGGCAGCCTGCCGGGCGTAGCGGTTGGCGAGGTACATGCCGTTGAAGTACGCGCACCCCGAGACGGCAGCCACCGCCGCGGCCGCTACCACAGGCAGGAGCCGGCGCGCTCTCACGGGGCCTGCCCGCCCGCGCCGGCGGCCGAGAGCCGGCGGTCGTACTCGGCGAGGTAGGCCACCACGGCGTCGGCGATCCCGTGCGCGAGCCGGCGCTGGCCCGCGCTGCCGGTGAGGTACCTCGCCTCGTCGGGATTGCTGCCGAACCCGACCTCGATCAGCACGGCCGGCATGTAGGAGGTCGCGAGGACCGCGAAACCCGCCTGCTTGACGCCACGCGCCTCGGCCGGGTGCACCTGGCCCAGCCCGCGCTCCACGATCTCCGCGAGGCGGCTGGACTCCCGCAGGTGCTCGTTCTCCTGCAGGTCGTTGAGGATGAACCGCATCGGGTCGCTGTCCGAGGCGCCGCCCTTCTCGAAGCGCACCGACTCGTTCTCCAGCTGCGCCACCCGGCGGGCGTCCTCGGTCTTCGCCTCGGCCAGGAAGTACGTCTCGAAGCCCCGCGCGCCCGCCGCGTCCCGCCAGTGCGGATTGGCGGCGTTCACGTGGATCGACACGAACAGGTCCGCGTGCGCCGCCCGCGCGATGCGCCCGCGGTCCCGCAGCGCGATCAGCGTGTCGGTGGTGCGCGTCATCACCACCCCGACCCCCCGGCGCCTGAGCTCGTCGGCCAGGTCCTGCGCGACCGCGAGCGCGACGTCCTTTTCGCGCAGGAACTTCCGGCCCTTGAGCGGACCGAGCATGCCGACGTCGGGGCCCCCGTGGCCCGGGTCGATGGCGATGACGTGCTGCAGCCGCGGCGCGCCGGATCCGCGCGCGGGCACGCGCCCGGCCGCCGGCGCCGGCGTGGACTCCGGCCGGCGCGCCGGCGCCGCCGCGACCGGGGAAGGCACGGCGCGCACCGCCGCCGCGGCTGCCGCCTGGGGCAGCTCCTCGAGCCGCGCGCGCTCCGGATCGTAGCTGTACCGTTCGGGCAGGAGGCGCGGCAGGAACTCGATCACCCACTGGAGCGGCACGAACACCGTGTCCCGCTCGACGTAGGGCGGCGCGGCCAGCGCATACACGTCGTCCCCGCACCGGAAGTAGCTCGCCTCGAGCACGAAGTCGAAGCGCCGGCCCGCCACCCGCAGCTCGACGGCGCCAGCGCGCGGCACGTCCACCTCCACGCTCGTCGCGGCGGCCAGCTCCGGCCCTGCGACCGCCGGCCAGCCGCGCTGCTCGCGGACGACCAGCCGCGCCTCGCCGCGGCCCGACGCGACGGTCAGCGTCTCGGGCGGCGGCGCGGCGAGCCACGCCGCGAGCAGCAGCAGCGCGCCCGGGGTCACCGCCGCCGCACCGCCCGCGCCATCTCGCGCTCCGCGTCGCGCCGCTTGATGTCGTCGCGCCGATCGTACTCCTTCTTGCCGCGGCCCAGCGCGATCGTCACCTTGGCGTGCGAGTTCTTGAAGTACAGCTCGAGCGGCACCAGCGCGAGGCCCTTCTGCTCGATGGCGCCGAGCAGCCGGCGGATCTCGCGGCGGTGCATCAGGAGCTTGCGGGTGCGCAGCGGATCGTGGTTGTGGATGTTCCCCGCCTCGTACGGCGGGATGTGCAGCGCCTCGAGCCACACCTCGCCGCGGCGGACCCGCGCGAACGCGCCCACCAGACTGGCGCGACCCGCGCGCAGGGCCTTCACCTCCGTGCCCGTCAGCACCAGACCCGCCTCCCACGTCTCCAGGAGGTGGTAGTCGTGCTTGGCGCGAGGATTCCGCGCGATGACTCGAGGATGACGGGGCTGGGTGCGCGCCCGACGTGGCGAACCAGGCTTCTCGGCAGGGGTCACAAGCGTCGTAACCCCAAGATAGAGCTAGGGTTCCGACCGGTCAAGGCGAGGGTTGACGGCGGGGGGGGCCAGGTCTATCTTGCGCCGCCTCGCCGAAGTGGTGGAACTGGTAGACGCGCGGCGTTCAGGGCGCCGTGGGCGCAAGCCCGTGAGGGTTCGAGTCCCTCCTTCGGCATTGCCGGGACAGCTGCGAGACGCCGAGGTGCGAGGGGAGGGCGAAGACGCCGTCCCCTCGTTCGTCTCCGGCGGGGTCAGTACCTCGCCATCGCCGGATCGATCTCCTCCGCCCACCCCGCCACGCCACCCCTCAGGCTCCGAGCGTTCGCGATCCCTCGACTGCGGAGGAACTGCGCCGCGTCGAGCGAGCGCATCCCGGTGTGACACACGGTGACCACCGTCGCCGCGGGATCCAGCTCCGTCAACCTCGCCGGCACTTCGCGGAGCGGCATCAGGACGCTCCCGGGGATGCGACAGATCTCCCACTCGAACGGCTCACGCACGTCGAGCAGCACCACCGGCCGCCCCGCGTCGAGCTCCGCCTTCAGCGCGCGCGCCGAGACCTCGAGCCCGTCGTCGGCCGAGGCGGCCGCCGGCCCCACGCCGCAGAAGGCCTCGTAGTCGATCAGCTCGCGGATCGTCGGGCGCGCCCCGCACAGCGGGCAGTCCGGGTCCTTCTCCAGCGCCAGCTCGCGGAACCGCATCCGCAGCGCGTCGAACAGCGCCAGCCGGCCGACCAGCGTCTCGCCGATGTCCAAGACCAGCTTCAGCGCCTCCAGCGCCTGCAGCGATCCGATGATGCCCGGCAGCACGCCGAGCACACCACCCTCGGCGCAGGAAGGCACCAGCTCGGGCGGCGGCGGCTCGCGGTACAGGCAGCGGTAGCAGGGTCCGCGCGCCGCCCAGAACACCGACGCCTGCCCGTCGAAGCGGTAGATGCTGCCGTAGACGTCCGGCTTGCCGAGCAACGCGCACGCGTCGTTCACCAGGTAGCGCGTCGGGAAGTTGTCGCTGCCGTCGAGGACGACGTCGTAGCCCCCGAGCACGGCGAGCGCATTGGCGCTCGAGAGCCGCGCCTCGTGCAGCACCAGCTCCACGCCGGGATTCACGTCGCGCAGCCGCCGGGCGGCGGAGGCGAGCTTCGAGGTGCCGACGGCCGACGTGCCGTGGAGGATCTGCCGCTGGAGATTGGAGAACTCGACCGAGTCGAAATCGGCCAGGCCCAGGACGCCGACGCCGGCCGCGGCGAGGTAGAGCGCCGCCGGCGACCCGAGGCCGCCGGCCCCCACGACGAGCACCCGCGCCGCCTTCAGGCGTCGCTGGCCCTCGACACCGACCTCGGGGAGGATGAGATGACGCGCGTACCGCTGCAACTCCTCCGCACTCAGGTCCGGGAAACCCGACTGAGGCGCAGGAGAATGCCGAATCTTTCTATCGCTATTCAGAATGCGACCACGTCCCGGACCTGCACAGGGACCCGCTCAGACGGTGACGACCCCGTTGCCGACGAGCGAGCGGACTTCCGACTCCTCGTGCAGCAGGTCGGCGAGGCGGATCGAGCCCAGCGTCTCGTCGATGCGCTGCTGGAGCAGCTGCCAGACGGGCCGGATGGCGCAGGAGTTCTCGGTCGTGCACCGCTCCGAGTCCACCGGATGGCACTCGCAGTTGACCTCGAACGTGCCATGCTCGGAGGCGTCGAGCACATCCTTGACCGTCACCTCGGAAGGCTGACGGGACAGAAGGTACCCGCCCCGCGCTCCGCGCACGGACTCGACGAGGCCGGCGCGGCGCAGCCGCAGCAGAATCTGCTCGACGTAGTCGGCCGGCAGCTTTTCCTTCTCGGCCATCTCACGTGCCGCGACGGGACCCTGCCCGGTGCGCCTGGCGAGATGCAGGCTCACGATGAGGCCATACTCCGCCCATGTCGTAACGCGCATATTCACCCTCCTCGCCATCGGAATATGCAAAAAGGAAGCCATTACCTCAAGATAACGGTGCGTTAGGCCTGAGACTCGGTATCACATGATGCTGCAGGGAGATAGCTGCCTGCGGGCTGGAGAGCCGGCTGGTGCCTGGCTCAGGGTTTCCGGCAGATCGCGACCAGCGAGAGGCCGCGCCAGGGCAGGAACCGGTCCAGCGGCCGTGCCAGCCAGACCATGGAGTCGTACAGCTTCAGCTGGATGCGGGAGAAGCTGGTGCGTCGCATCCATCCGTTGACGTGCCACCCGGGTACGGCGGCCCGGTTGAAGTCGAGCAGCGCCTCCACCTCGAAGCCCGCCTCCGTGGCGACGGCCCGCAGCCGGTCCCGGGTGTAGCGCAGCCGGTGGCCGAGGGCGCGGTCGAGCGAGTTGTAGCGCCGCGGGCCCTGCGGCACCAGCACGATGGCGTGCCCGCCGGGCGCCAGCGCGCTGCGGAAGTTCCGCAGCACCGGCACCGGGTCGTCGAGGTGCTCGAGCACGTTGAGGCAGAGCACCGTGTCGAAGCGGCCCGCCTGCGCCGCGAAACCCGCCTCGTCCTCCGCCCGCAGCTCACCGACTTCGAGGTACGGCTTGCCGACCGCGAAGTTCTCCAGGTAGTCGAGGTAGTCCGGGTTGATGTCGGTGGCGCGGTAGTGGTCGCGCGGCACCAGGTGCACCGTGAGATTGCCGATGCCCGCGCCCACCTCCAGCACCGCGCGCCCGACCCACGGCCGGATCACGTCGCTCATCCAGTGCGAGAACCTGCGCGCCCGCGAGAGACTGTGGAGGATGTGCGCGCCGTACGGGTCGTTGAGGTAGAGGTCGTCGATCAGCGCGCCGCGCAGGATGGCGCCGAGCGCCAGCACCCCGTCGCGCCAGCCGATCTTCTTGCCCTCGGCGTAGGTGCGGCCGGCGTACCGGATCGGGGCTTCGAAGATGACCGCGCCGCGCTTGGCCAGCTTGATCGTCAGCTCGGGCTCGATGCGGAAGTCGTCGTATCGCAGCGGCAGGGACTTGAGCAACTTGGTGCGGACCATCTTGTAGCAGGTCTCCATGTCGCTCAGGTTGAGGTTGGTGAGCAGGTTCACGAGGGTGGTGAGGACCCGGTTGCCCAGGCTGTGGTAGAAGAGCAGCACGCGGCGGTAGTCGCCCGGCAGGAAGCGCGAGCCGAACACCGCGTCGGCCTGCTCCTTGAGGAACGGCTGCACCAGCTTCGCCAGATCGTCCGGGTGATACTCGAGGTCCGCGTCATGCGCGACGCACACGTCGCCGCTTGCGTGGGCGATCGCGGTGCGCAGCGCCGCTCCCTTGCCCCGGTTGCGCTCCTGCTCGATGTAGCGGATGGCCGGGTGCTCCGCGGCCAGGCGCCGCAGCACGTCCCGGGTTCCGTCGGTCGAGCCGTCGTCGACGACGATCACCTCGATTTCCCGGATGGCCGGGTCGCGCACGGCGAGCACGCGGCGGATGGACTCCGCCACCAGGAAGCGCTCGTTGTAGACGGGGATGAGGACGGAAACCCTGAGACCGTCAGGCACGCCGCCTCCTACCGAGGGCAGATGGGCGGCGACAAGTATGCGGATAAGTTGCCAGACGGCAAGGAGGAAGTGGTTCCCAGACGCCAGCCGTGAGGGGCCAGACCAGTTGCCAGTACTGACATCTGGTCTGGCCCCCGTTCACTCTCCACTGGTAACCACTTCCTCCTTGCCGTCTGGCAACTAGTCTGACCCCGGTACTCCGATCTCCGTCATCCTCCGGTAGTCGAGCACCTGGTCGAGCTCCTTCCCCTTCAGCACGCCCTTCTCCTCCACCAGCCGCCGCACGGTGGCACCCTTCGCCAGCGACTCCTTGGCGAGCTTCGCGGCCTCGGCGTAACCGATCTTCGGCGCCAGCGCCGTCACCAGGGCGGGGCTGCGCTCCAGCCAGTGGGCGCACATCGCCGCGTCGGCCGTGATCCCCACCACGCAACGGTCGGCCAGGACCCGGACGGCCGCGGCCAGGATCTCCAGCGCAAATACCAGGTTGTGCGCGATGACCGGCATCATCACGTTGAGCTCGAGCTGCCCCGCCTCGCAGGCGAGCGCCACGGTCTGGTCGTTGCCCAGCACCTGGAAGCAGACCTGGTTGACCATCTCCGCGATGCTGGGATTCACCTTCCCCGGCATGATGCTCGACCCCGGCTGGACCGCCGGCAGCGCGATCTCCGCCAGGCCGGTGCGCGGGCCCGACGCCAGCAGTCGCAGGTCGTTGGCGATCTTGTTGAGGTCCACCGCCAGCGCGCGCACGGCGCCGGAGAAGGCGGCCACGTCGCCCATCGACTGCATCAGCTGCACGCGGTCCACGCCCACCCGGAGGTCCAGCCCGGTGAGCGCGCGCAGCTGCCGGACCATCAGCTCGGGGTAGCGCGGCTCGGCGTTCAAGCCGGTGCCGACCGCCGTGCCGCCGATGCCGAGGTCCCTGAGGTCGTCGGCCGCCCGCGCCAGCCGGGCGCGGTTGCGCCGGATGGTGTGACCGTAGGCGGCGAACTCCTGGCCGAGCCGGATCGGGGTGGCGTCCTGCAGGTGGGTGCGCCCCGACTTGACGATCCCGTCGAACTCACGGCCCTTCGCCTCGAGGGCGCCGGCGAGGCCGTCGAGCGCCCCGAGGAGCGGCTCCAGGCGGGCGAGCGCCGCCAGGCGGATGGCGGTCGGGATCACGTCGTTGGTGCTCTGCGCCATGTTGACGTGGTCGTTGGGGTGCACCGGCTGGTACTCGCCCCGCTTCCCTCCCAGCAGCTCGTTGGCCCGGTTCGCGAGCACCTCGTTGCAGTTCATGTTGTGCGAGGTGCCGGCCCCGGCCTGGTAGACGTCCACCACGAACTGGTCGCGGTGCCGGCCCGCCAGCACCTCGTCGGCCGCGCGCGCGATCGCGTCGGCGAGGCGCGCCTCGAGGCGGCCCGTCTCCCGGTGGGTCGCCGCCGCGGCGCGCTTGATCCAGATCACGGCGTCCACGAACGCGGCGAGCGGCTTCAGGCCGGAAATGGGGAAGTTCTGGCGCGCGCGCTCGGTCTGCACGCCCCAGTAGGCGTCGGCCGGGACTGGGAGATCACCGAGGGGGTCCTTCTCGATCCGGGTTGCCATGTCGTGCCCGAGAGATCAGAGGTGAGAGATCAGGGGTCAGTCGAGTTGCGAGACGCCGAGTGGCGAGTGGTGACGAGACTTGAGAGTGCAGGACCGACGAAGGCCGCGCAACTCCACAGCCCCGGGGGGCGAGCACCCGCCCCCTTGCACCCGCCCGCTCCCAGCTGCACACCACTCGCCGCTCGGCGTCTCGCCACCGTCCTGGTCGTGGCGTCTCGCCACGGCACGGAGGGCTGCCAGCCGCGTTCCCGGGACTCGCGCGAGGGCGCAGGCGTCCTAGTCGGAGCAGTCACCGAGCGGGTACACGTGCCCGCAGTTGGGGCACGGGTTCTTGCAGCCCCACGGCTTCCCGCGGACGGGGAAGCCGCACTTCTGGCAGGCGTTGATCCCGGGCACCAGCCGCACGAACGGATTCCCCCGCTTCTCGGCCGCGATGGTCGTTGCCGGCCCGTGGCCGGAATGGACGACGGTCTCGTCGGGCAGCACGAACAGCTTGAGGTGCACGGACTCGATCAGCGCCCGCAGGTCGCCGCCCGGCAGGTCGGTTCGGCCGATGGAGCCCGCGAACAGGGTGTCGCCCACGAACGCCATCCCGTGCCCCACCAGGCTGACGCCGCCGGGCGTGTGCCCGGGCGTGTGGAGGACCCGGAACCGGCACGCGCCGGCAGACACCGTCTCGCCCTCCGCGAACGCGTGGTCCGGCGCCGGGGGCGGGGCCGTGTCCAGCCCGAACATCGCGGCCTGGGCCGGCACGCCGTCGTACAGGGCGCGGTCGGCGGGGTGGAGGAACACCGGCACGTCGAGTGCGGCGCGGACGGCCGCGACGCCGGCGACGTGGTCCACGTGGGCGTGGGTGAGCCACACGGCGCGGAGCGTCCACCGCTCGTGGCGCAGCCGGGCGAGGAACAGGCCCGCCTCCTCGCCCGGATCCACGATCGCGGCGTCGCCGCTGTCGGGATCCGCCACCAGATAGCAGTTCTCGGCGAACGCGCCGTTAGTCAGCGTGACGACTTCGGGCTCCACGCGCCCCCTGCCGCTCCTTCCATTCCGCCAGGTACCGGGTCGCCGCGATCACGGCCGTGGTGGCGTCGCCGACCGCCGTCGTGACCTGACGCGTCAGCTGCGCCCGCACGTCGCCCGCGGCGAACAGGCCGGGGATCGACGTCATCATCACCTCGTCGGTGACGAGGTAGCCGCCCGCGTCGTGGTCGACGTGCCCGCGCACCAGACCCGTGTTGGGACGGAAGCCGACGAACACGAAGACGCCCCCGACCTGGAGCGCCGACGTCGCGCCGGTCTTCACGTTGCGCAGGGCGAGCCACCGGACCGCGCCGCCTTCGCCCTCGATCCGCTCCACGACGGTGTCCCAGACGACCTCGATCTTCGGGTTCTCGAACAGCCGCTGCTGGATGATCTTCGACGCGCGCAGCTGGTCACGGCGGTGGATCAGGTACACCTTGGTGGCGTAGCGAGTGAGGAACCCGGCCTCCTCGGTGGCGGCGTCGCCGCCGCCCACCACCGCGAGCACCTCGCCCCGGAAGAAGTGGCCGTCGCACACCGCGCAGTAGGACACGCCCTTTCCGGCGAACTCGATCTCGCCCGGCACGCCGAGCTTGGTCGGCGTCCCGCCGGCGGTGAGCAGCACCATCGGGGCGCGATACGACGTGCCGCTCTCCGTCGCCACCAGGAACCGGCCGTCGGCCTGCTTCTCGACCGCCGCCACGCCGTCGGTCACCAGCTCGGCGCCGAATTTCAACGCGTGCGCGCTCATCTTCTCGGCGAGGTCGCAGCCTCGCACCGACTCGAACCCGGGGTAGTCCTCGATCAGGTCGGTGTTCAGCAGCTCGCCGCCGGGCACACCCTTCTCCAGCACCACGGTGCGGAGCATGGACCGGCCCGCGTACAGCGCTCCGGTGAGGCCCGCGGGCCCGGCGCCGACGATGATGAGATCGTACTCGTTCATGATTCCCTGCTCTGCCTCGCGGTCCGCCCGCCGGCGGACGCCTCGATGAGTTCCATGAGCGGGACCGGCCCGCCCCCTTCCACGCAGGCGGCGAGACCTTGCAGGAAGCGGACCGTTTCCACGGGAAAGCCGTCCGGGGACGGCCCCCGCAGCTTCGCAATCGCCGCGCGGCCCTGCACTTCGACCCCGTGACGGTTGCCGCGCTCGCGATGCAGCATCGCCGCGGCGGCCTGGATCAGTCCCTGCCAGAGTGACCGCTCCGGCGGCGCCGCCTGCCGCCACACGACTTCGAGCGCCTCGTGCGCCTGCCAGAAGCGACCGGCGTTGAACAGCGCGACGCCGGCGCGCACGGACGCCGCCACATCCGGGACCGCCGCCCCGGCGCCCTCGCGGCCGCGCCCGGCGGCGCCGCGGATCACCGGAGCAGCCGCCCCCCGTCCACCACGAGCGTCGTGCCGGTCACGTAGTCGTTCTCCAGGAGGAAGAGCACGGCGCGCACCACGTCGTCGGGCGTGCCCAGCCGGCCGAGCGGCGTGGAGGCGACGAGCTTGGCCCGCTCCTCCTCGCCCCACGCCTCGGGCAGGAGCACCGCACCCGGCGCGACGGCGTTGACGCGGATCCGCGGCGCGAGGCTCTTGGCCAGCAGCTCGGTGAGGGCCACCACGCCGGCCTTGCTGACCGAGTGCACCGGATAGTGCCGCCACGGCCGGAACGACGACAGGTCGGCCAGCGCCACCACGGCGCCGCCGCGCTCGCCCATCGCCGCCGCCGCGCCCTTGGCGGCGAAGAAGGTGCCGCGGAGGTTGAGGTCCATCGCGCGGTCCCAGTCGGCCGGGGTCACCTGCTCCACGGGCCGGCGCTCCATCACCGCGGCGCTCAGCACCGCGATGTCGAGCGGACCGCCCAGCGCCTGCGCGGCCCGGGCGGGCAGCGCTTCGGCGGCGGCGGCGTCGCTCAGGTCGGCCTTCAGCATCGCGACCCGCACGCCGGCCACCTCGCCCTCCATCATGGTGGCCTTGGCGCCGCGTTCGGAGCGGAGGTAGTGGATGGCGACGTTCACCCCGCGGCGGATCAGACCGTACGCGATCGCGCGGCCGACCCGCTGGCCGGCTCCGGTCACCAGCGCGTTGCGGCCGCGGAGGTCCACGTGGGCTACACCTCGCCGTGCGAGACCGGGAGGACGTGCCCCGTGATGCCGGCCGACAGGCCGGAGGCGAGGAACAGCACGGCGTTCACGATGTCCGCGACGTCCACCCAGCGGACGGCGGCGGCGCCCATCGTGGCCAGGTTCTCGGGGGTGCGCGCCGTGCCGGGCGCGACCGCGTTGACCCGGACGCCCTGGTCGCGCAGCTCCAGCGCCAGGCTCCGGCTCATGGCCGCGACCCCGGCCTTGGCGGCCGTGTACGCCACCATCTCCGCCCGGCCGTGGAACGCGGCGATGGAGGCGAAGTTCACGATGGCCCCCCGGCGCTGCTGCACCATCACCCGCGCGGCGGCCCGCGACACCAGGTACGCCGTCTTCACGTTGATGGCCATCTCGCGATCGAACACCGCCGTCTCGGCCTCCAGCATCGACTTCACCCCGGTGAGCCCGCCCGCCGCGTTCACCACGACGTCCAGCCGGCCATAGGCCTGCACGGCCTCGTCCACCGCCCACTGGGCGACGTCCGGCTCGGTCAGGTCGCCCGCCGCGGCCCGGCACTCGAAGCCCCGCTCGACGAACTCCCGGGCGCGGGTCGCCACGTTGACGGCGCTGACGTCGCAGATGACCAGCCGGGCGCCGGCCTTGCCGAAGCCCTCGGCCACGGCGTGGCCGATCTGCCCGACCCGGCCCACCCCGGTGACCAGCACCACCTGGCCGGTGAAATCCAGGAGGCCCGGCATCACGCGGTCCGCGGCAGCACGCGGAGCACCTCGGCGGCACCGGGCGCGCCCCGTTTTCCGAACAGCACCCGGCCGTCACGCCCGATCAGGTACACGGTGCGCACGACGCCCTTGCCGTCCGGCTTGAGGCAGCGGTAGGCCCGCGCCGCTTCGCGCTCCGGGTCGGCGAGGAGGGGGAAGTTGAAGCGGAACTTGGCCACGTACTTCTCGTGATCGGCGACCGACGCCGGGTTGACGCCGAACGTCTTCACGCCCTGTGCCTGATACTTGCTCTGCTCGTCGCGCACGGCGGAGAGTTGGCGGTTTCAGCCGGGGGTGAAGTCGCCGGGATAGAAGAACAGCGCCACGGGGCCCTCGCTCAGCAGCGCACTCAGGTGCGCGCGCGCTCCCCCGGTGCCTTCCAGGTCGAAATCGGGCGCCGGCGTCCCGACGGCCAGCGGTTCTTCCGCACTAGCGCCGAACATAGCCCAGCTCCGGTGAGGTCCACGATGGTTGGCTCTGCCGCCACAACTCGCCCAGCTCGCCGTCCGACAGCTCGGCCAGGGCCCGCTCGCGGCTGCGGCTGCCCAGCGGCGAGAACCGCGCCAGCCGCTGCTCCCGCGTGCCGTCGGCCGCGACGCGCTCGAACACCAGCGGGAACTCGTCGCGCTCGTAGACCGTGAACCGGCCGGCGACGGAGACCTTCCACTCCTGGCCGTCGATGGTGAGGCGTCGCTCGATCATGGCTGGTCGTCCAAGGAATACTCCTTCAGGGAGCGCACCGACTCGAACCGGCGCGACAGCGCCCGCAGCCCCGCGATCTCGTCGCCGAAGACCGGCGGCGCGTCGGCGCCGGGCGCCGGCGCGGGGCCCTCGATGAACAGCGTAAGCTCGCTCGAATTGATCTCATTCCGATAGGCCCAGCAATGCCACCCCGCCGCCTCGGCCCGGCGGCGCGCGCCGCGCAGCAGCTCCTCCACCTTGGGCTCGGAGCCCGGCGTCGGCTCGAAGATCAGCACCAGCAGCTGGCGGCTCAGACCCCGGTCTCCGGGAAGTCCTCCAGCTCCTTCTTGAGGTCCGACATGAACCGGTCGGCGTCGGCCCCGTCCACGATGCGGTGGTCGTAGGAGATCGAGAGCATCGTCATGGTGCGCGGCACCACGACCTCCGCGCCGTCGTCCAGCGTCATCACGCGCGGCCGTCGCTCGACGGCGCCCACGCCGAGGATGGCCACCTGCGGCTGGTTGATGATGGGCGTGCCCGCGTACGAGCCGAACACGCCGGGATTGGTGATGGTGAACGTGCCGTTCTGGACCTCGTCGGGCTTGAGGCGCTTGGTGCGTGCGCGATCGGCGAGGTCGGCCATCGCCTTCGCGATGCCGAACAGCGACAGCTCGTCGGCCCCGCGGATGACCGGCACGATCAGCCCCCAGTCGAGCGCGACCGCGATGCCGATGTTGACCTGGCCGCGGTAGATGACGGCCATGCGCTGCACCGCCGCGTTGAGGACCGGATGCCGGCGCAGCTGGTCGGCCACCGCCTTCACGATGAAGCCCAGGTAGGTGAGCTTCACCCCGCGGTCCTCGTAGCCCTTCTTGTTCGCCGCCCGGAGCCGCGCGACCCGCGTCATGTCCACCTCGTAGAAGGTGGTCACGTGCGCGGAGGTGCGCCGCGAGAAGACCATGTGCTCGGCCGTGAGCTGGCGGATGCGGCTCATCGCCTCGACCCGGTCGCCCGGCCAGGGGCTGGCCTCCCACGGCCCCGCCGCGCCGGGGGCTGGGGCTTGGGGTTTGGGGGTTGGGACTGCCGCCGCGGCACCGGCCGCGGCCGGGCTCGCCTCGATGTAGCCGAGGATGTCCTTCTTGGTCACGCGCCCCGCATGCCCCGTGCCCGGGATGGTGCTGATGTCCACGCCCTGATCGGCCGCGATCTTCCGCACCAGCGGCGTGGAGCGGCGGCGGAGACGCTCGTCGGCGGACTCCACAGACCCCGGTGTTGGGGATTGGGGTTTGGGGGTTGGGGGTATCGGAGCTGCCGTGATGGGCGCGGCCACCGCGGCGGGGGTTGGGGATTGGGGTTTGGGGCTTGGGGACGGAACGGGCGCCACGGCGGAGGCCGGAGCTGGTGCAGCCCCAACCCCCAAACCCGAAACCCCGACCCCCGCCTCGGTCTCGATGATCGCGACGACCGTCTGGATCGGGACGGTCTGGCCTTCCGGCACCTTGATCTCGGCCAGCACGCCGCCCGAGGGCGCCGGGATCTCCGCGTCCACCTTGTCCGTCGAGATCTCGAAGATGGGCTCGTCGCGCTTGACCGCGTCGCCGACCTTCTTCAGCCATTTCGCCAGCGTGCCCTCGGCGATGGACTCGCCCATCTGGGGCATGACGACGTCGACTCTAGACATCCGTTCGACTCCCGGCTCAGAAGGTTGTAGGGTGCGGGGTGTCGGGTGTGGGGACGACACCCTCACACCCTACACCCGACACCCAGCTTCTCAGTATCCCGCCAGCTTCCTTGCCACCGCCACGATATCCGATGTCTGGGGCAGCACGTAGTCCTCCAGCGTCGGCGCGTAGGGCAGCGGCGTGTCGGCCGCGGTGACCCGCAGCACCGGCGCGTCGAGCCACTCGAAGGCCGCCTCGTTGATGCGCGCCGCGATCTCGCCGGCCACGCCGCCGGTGCGCGTGTCTTCGTGCACGATCATCACGCGGTTGGTCTTCCGCACGGTCGCCAGGATCGCGGCGTCGTCCATCGGCAGCAGCGTCCGGAGGTCCAGGACCTCGACCGCGAGACCGTCCTCCTTCTCCAGCGCCTGCGCCGCCTCCAGCGCCTTCCAGACCATGGCCGAGTAGGTGACGATCGAGAGGTCGCGCCCCTCGAGCGCCACCCGGGCGCTGCCGATCGGCGTGACGAGGTCGCCGTCCTCCGGCAGCTGCTCCTTGATCCGGCGATACAGGTACTTGTGCTCGAAGTACAGCACGGGATCGTCGTCGCGGATCGCCGCCTTGATCAGGCCCTTCGCGTCGCGCGCCGTGGCCGGACACACGATCTTGAGGCCGGGCGTGTGCAGGAAGGCGGCCTCGGGATTCTGCGAGTGGAACGGGCCGCCGCGCACGTAGCCCCCGCACGGCCCGCGCACCACGATCGGGCAGGCGAGGTTGGCCCGGTAGCGCGCCGTCGCCACGTAGTTCGTGAGCATGTCGTACGCGCAGGAAATGAAGTCGATGAACTGCATCTCGGCCACCGGCCGCATGCCCAGATGCGCCGCGCCCGCCGCCGCGCCCACGATCGCCGCTTCCGAGATCGGGGTGTCGATCACCCGCCGGTCCCCGAACTCCTCGATGAACCCCTCGGTGACCTTGAACGCGCCTCCGTAGCGGCCGACGTCCTCGCCGAGGATGAACACGCGCTCGTCGCGGCGCATCTCCTCCCGCAGGCCCTGGCGCAGCGCCTCGAGGTAGGTCACCTCACTCACGCGGCACCTCGCGATACCACGCCGCGGGCTGGAGCGGAGGATCGGCGTACACGCCGGTGAGCGCCGTCGCCGGATCCGGCAGCGGCTCCTGCTCGGCCACCCGCACGGCCTCGTCCAGCTCGGCCGCGACCCGCGCGTCCACCTCCGCCAGCGCGCCGGCGTCCGCCCAGCCGTTCTCCGCGAGCCGCTGCGCCCAGCGGGCGATCGGATCGTTCTTCTCCCACCGGGCCAGCTCCTCCCGCGGCACGTAGTGCTGGTCGTCGTGCTCCGCATGCCCCTTGCGGCGGTAGGTCACCAGCTCGAGGAGCGTGACGCCATCGCCGGCGCGCGCGCGGGCGACGGCCCGCCGCGCCGCCTCGTAGACCGCCAGCACGTCGTTGCCGTCCACCCGCTCGCCCGGCACGCCGTAGGCCTTGGACTTCAGCACCAGCTCCGGCACCGCGGTCTGGCGCTCGAGGGTCGTCGAGTAGGCGTAGCCGTTGTTCTCGGCGACCACCACCAGCGGCAGGCGGCGAACGGCCGCGAGGTTCATCCCCTCGTGGAACGCGCCCGTGGACATCGCGCCGTCGCCGACGTAGACCAGGCCGACCCGGCGCTCGCCGCGCAGCCGGAAGGTGAGCGTCACGCCGGCCATCACCGGCAGCATGTCGCCCAGATGCGAGATCTGGCCGATGAAGCCGCGCTCCAGGTCGCCGAAATGCACGTTCAGCTCGCGACCGCGCGTCGGGCCCGAGGCCTTGGCCATGTACTGCCGGAGCACGTCCACCGGGCGCGCGCCCATCACGAGCAGCGAGCCGAGGTTGCGGATCAGGGGCGAGAGCATGTCGCCGGCCGCCCGGTCGAGCGCGTAGGCGGTACCGACGGAGTCCGCCTCCTGGCCGAGGGAGCGGAACAGCCCGCCGATGACCTTGCCCTGCCGGTACAGGTTGGTCAGCCGCTCCTCGAGCGACCGGGTGAGCCGCATGTAGTAGTGCAGCTCGAGCAGCTGCGCGCGGCCGAGCCCGGCCGGGAGGCCGGCGGCGGCCGCGCGGGGCGCCGCGGCCGGGCGTGCGGTCATTGCACTCCCTTGTCGGACATGGGATTACGGCCGGAAAAGCTCGCTGGGGGTGGAGGCTGAGTCAAGCGTCGGGGAGCACACGCGTCGACGCGTGTGGGGGGTCGAGGGGCTCGGACATACGGGGTGTAGGGTGTGAGGGTGTGACGGTCCAGGCGTGTTGGGGTGGGGGCTTGGGTGGTCTCGCAACTTGCCGTCTCGCAGCGGGGCCGGGTGGAGTGGTGAGGATGGTACGGGTTATGCTATTGGGGAGTGCAGGAGGTACCAATGGCCAAGTTGACCCTCAAGGTGGCCGGGATGACCTGCGGCCACTGCCAGCAGCGCGTGGAGAAGGCGCTCTCCGCCGTGCCGGGGGTGTTCAGCGCGATCGTGGATCTGCAGGACGGCATCGCGGTGCTGGACTTCGACGACGACAGCGCCACGATCGACGACCTGACGGCGGCCGTGGCGAAGGCGGGTTATTCGGCGTCGCTCGCCGCCTAGCGGTCAGTACGCCCCGCGCGGCGCGTGTCCCGGCTGCTCCAGGGCGTGCAGCTCGGTGAGGAACCGCTTGGCGATGTCGTCGAGCTCGGAGCGCGACGTATCGCGCGTGGCGAGCGTGACCCGCACGTAGTGCCCCCCCTCGATCTCCACGTTCAGATCCACCGTCCCCAGCAGGCCCACGAACCGGGCGTGATCGCCCGCGCCGCGCTGCACCGCGAGTCCGCGCGGGGCGAAGTACTGCTCCGCGGCGGCGAGCACCGTCGTGGGCGAGGCGTGGGCGCGATAGAAGTACTGCATGGCGGCTCCTTGGTGCCCGGTGCTGGACCAGGGGCTGGAGACTCGGGGCTGGCGGCTAGGTGGCGAAGGTCGGCGTGAAACGACGGAGCCGCAAGCTGTTGGTCACGACGAACACGGACGAGAAGGCCATCGCCGCGCTGGCGAAGACGGGCGAGAGCAGCACGCCGGCCACCGGGTAGAGCACGCCGGCCGCGATCGGGATGCCGACGACGTTGTAGGCGAAGGCCCAGAACAGGTTCTGGCGGATGGTGCGCATCGTCCGCCGCGCCAGCTCCAGGGCCGTCACCGCCGTCGTCAGGTCGCCGCGCATCAGCGCGATGTCCGCCGCCTCGAAGGCGACGTCCGTGCCGTTGCCGATCGCGAGCCCGACGTCGGCCGTGGCCAGGGCCGGCGCGTCGTTGATCCCGTCGCCGACCATCGCCACGCGCCTCCCCGCCGCCTGCAGCCGCTTGACGACGGCGACTTTCCCGGCGGGCAGCATGCCCGACTCCACCTCGTCGATGCCCACTTCGCCGGCCACCGAGATGGCGACCTTGCGGATGTCGCCGGTCACCATCAGCACCTCGAGACCCATCGCCTTGAAGGCGCGCACCGCGGCGACCGCGGAGGGCTTGATGGGGTCGGCGAGGCCGATGAGTCCGGCCGGGGCCCCGTCCACGGCCACGAGCACGGGCGTCCGGGCCCGGGCGGCGAGACTGTCCACGGCGTCGGTGAACGGGCCCACGTCCACGCCCAGCTCGATGAGGAAGGTGGCGCTCCCGACGGCCACGGTGTGGCCCGCGATCGTGGCGGTGGCGCCCCGTCCCTCCAGGGCGCGGAAGCCGCTGGCCTCGGGGGGCTCGAGCCCGCGCTCGGCGGCGGCGCGCACGATGGCGGCCGCGAGCGGGTGCTCCGACAGCCGCTCGACCGCCGCCGCGAGCTGCAGCACGGCGGCCTCGCCGTCGGCGGGCGGCCCCGCGGCCACGCGGTCGACGACCTCCAGCGCGACCAGGACGTCGGTCACGGCCGGGTGCCCCTCGGTGACCGTCCCGGTCTTGTCCAGGATCATCACGTCCACGGCGGCCGCCGCCTCCAGCGCGGCACCGCCCTTGGCCAGCACCCCGCGCTCCGCGCCGCGGCCCGCGCCGACCATGATCGCGGTCGGCGTCGCCAGGCCCATCGCGCAGGGGCACGCGATGATCAGCACCGACACGAGCACCACGGTGGCGTAGACGGGGCCCGGGCTCGGGCCGAAGTCGAACCAGATCACGAACGCGGCGATCGCGACGGCGATCACGACCGGCACGAACACGCCGGCGATGCGGTCGGCGAGGCGCTGGACCGGCGCCCGGCTGCCCTGCGCCTCCTCCACCAGGCGGACGATCTGGGCGAGCGCCGTGTCGCGCCCCACGCGCGTCGCCTCCACGGTGATGGCGCCGGTCGTGTTGAAGGTGGCGCCGACCACCTCGTCGCCCGGCGCCTTGGCGACCGGCGTCGGCTCCCCGGTGAGCATGGACTCGTCCACCGCGGTGCGTCCCCCGCGCACCACGCCGTCCACCGGGATCTTCTCGCCGGGACGCACCAGCACGATGTCGCCCACCACGACCGCGACCGCCGGGATCTCCACTTCGGCGCCGTCGCGCAGCGCCCGCGCGGTGCGGGGCGCGAGCCCCAGCAGCCGCCGCATCGCCTCGGAGGTCCGGCCCTTGGCGCGCGATTCCAGCAGCCGGCCGAGCAGGATCAGCGCGATGATGGACGAGACCGCCTCGTAGTACGCGTCGGCGGGAAGCCCGGCGCCGGTGAACACGCCGGGCGCGAACGTCGCCACGACCGAGTACAGCATCGCCGCGGCCGTGCCGACGCCGATCAGGGTGTTCATGTCGGCACTGCGGTGCTGGAAGCCGCGCCACGCGCTGACGTAGAAGCCCCGGCCGGACCACGCCATCACCGGCACCGTCGCCAGGAACAGCCCGACCTTGAGCGACTGCGGGTCGGCCGCGTACAGCCACGGCAGGCCCCGCCGCAGGACGCCGTTCAGCGGCATCAGCACGCGGGCGAGGAGATCGGCGGACCCCACCGCCTCGGACGCCATCAGCGGCATGGACGCCACCATCGCGGCGACCGCCACGACCCCCGCGAGCACCAGCTTCCAGGCGAGGTCGCGGACTTCCCGCTCGCGCACCAGGCGCTCGCGCTCGACCGGGTCGGCCTCGGTGACGGGCACGGCCAGCACGAATCCGGCCGCCGCCACCGCGTCCTCGAGCTCGCGCGGGTCCAGGAAGCCGGGCACGTAGGTCACGCGGACCGACTCGGCCGCCGGATTGGCCACGGCGCCGAGGACGCCGCGCACCGCCAGGATCGCGCGCTCGAGGCGCGAGGTGTCGAGCGCGGACCGGAGGTCGGTCACCGCGAGGCTGAGCGCGTCGGTGCCGACGTCGTAGCCCGCCTCGCGCACCGCCTCCATCACCGTGCGCGGCTCCGCCCCGTCCAGCTCGACCGTGGCCTTGGTCGTGCCGAAGTTCACCGCCGCCTCGCGCACGCCGGGGGTCGCCACCAGTTGCCGCTGGATGCGCGAGGCGCACGCGGCACACGACATCCCCATCACCGGGAAGGTCACGCGCCGCCGCTCGGCGCCGGCCGGCGCCGCACCGGCCGGCGCGCCCGAGGCGGGGGTCGTCGTCACCGGCGCTCCCCGCCGCCGCGCGCCGGCGGCGGCGGGGCCAGGAAGTACCACAGCACCCACGCGATGGCCACCAGCCCGGCCACGGTCACGACGGCCTTGGCGATCGTCATCAGGGTCGCTAGCGCTGGTAGTACTCGATGCCGAGGTGCGTGATCTGATCCTCGCCCATCAGGTAGCGCAGCGTGTTCTTGAGCTTGAACTGCTGGATGAAGAGGTCGTTCTCGGCCACCAGCCCCGGCGCGGCCATCGGGCTCTTGAAGTAGAACGAGAGCCACTCCTGGATGCCCGCCATCCCGGCGCGCTGCGCCAGGTCCATGAACAGCGTGAGATCGAGCACGATCGGGGCCGCGAGGATGGAGTCGCGGCACAGGAAGTCCACCTTGATCTGCATCGGGTAGCCGAGCCACCCGAAGATGTCGATGTTGTCCCAGCCCTCTTTGTTGTCGCGGCGCGGCGGATAGTAGTTGATCCGCACCTTGTGGAAGATGTTCCCGTACAGCTCGGGGTAGAGCTCCGGCTGGAGGATGTGCTCGAGCACGCCGAGCTTGGACTCCTCCTTGGTCTTGAACGACTCCGGGTCGTCGAGCACCTCGCCGTCCCGGTTGCCCAGGATGTTGGTGGAGTACCAGCCCGAGAGGCCGAGCATCCGCGCCTTCAGCATCGGGGCCAGCACGGTCTTCATGAGCGTCTGGCCGGTCTTGAAGTCCTTGCCGGCGATGGGCAGGCCGCGGTTCCGGGCCAGCTCCTGGAGGGCCGGCGTGTCCACCGCGAGGTTGGGCGCACCCATCGCGAAGGGCACCCCCTCCTGCAGCGCCGCCCAGGCGTACAGCATCGAGGGTGCGATGTCGACGTGGTTCTCGGCCATCCCCTTCTCGAACGCGGCGAGCGAGGCGTGCACCGCCCCCGGCCGGATGAAGATCTCGGTCGAGGCGCACCACACCATCACCAGCCGGTCCACCCCGCGGTCCTTCCGGAAGCGGCGGATGTCGTCCCGGAGCTGCTCGGCGAGGTCGCGCTTGGTCTTGCCCGTCTTCACGTTGGGGCCGTCGAGCTTCTTCACGTAGAACTGGTCGAACACCGCGGGCATCGGGACGATGCCCTTCAGGAACTCCGCGATCGGCGCCAGGTGGCGCTCCTCGAGCACGCCCGCCACCGTGGCCGAGCGGAAGGCGTCGTCCGGGATCGGGTCCCAGCCCCCGAACACCAGGTCCTCGAGCCGGGCGAGGGGCGCGAACTCGTGGATCAGCGGGGCGCGCCCCTCGGTGCGCTTGCCGAGGCGGATGGTGCCCAGCTGGGTCACCGAGCCCACCGGCCGGGCGAGACCGCGGCGGACGCTCTCCACGCCCGCGATGAACGTGGTGGCCACGGCGCCCATGCCGGGCAGGAGCACGCCGAGGCGCCCGTGCGCAGGTTGCACGGTGCGGGGAGCGTCGGGTGTCACGTCAGCGTCCTTTCGGAGCGGTGCCGGCGGCCGGCGCCGCCGCCCCGGCGCCGGGACCGGGGCCGGAGCCGTTGGTCATCCGGAACACGAAGGCCACGCGCTGGGCCACGGTGTACCAGGACAGGAGGGCGAGCACGCCGATGATCGCCAGCAGCAGGATGCCGTGGGGACCGCTGCCGAAGAACAGCGTCGGTGCGCCCACGCCGAGAATCCGCTCCGGCCGTTGCGCCAGGCCGACGCGGCACTCCACCCCGAGGCCTTCGGCGCGCGCCCGGGCATAGGAGACGAGGAACGAGCCGGTCAGCGCGGCCAGCGCCGCGATCACGCCCAGCACGGGCCGGGCCTGCGCGGCCGCCGTCTGGAAGTAGATCGCGATGCCGGCGTACAGGGCGGCCTCGCCGATCCGGTCCAGGGTGGAGTCGAAGAAGGCGCCGAACTTGGACGCCATCCCGCCGCGCCGCGCCACCTGCCCGTCGAGGATGTCCAGCAGTCCGGAGAGCAGCAGCCACAGGGCGCCGAGCCGCGGCTGGTCCAGGCCGAACGCCGCGCCGGCCCCGATCACCACGATCACGCTGGCCGAGGTGATCGTGTTCGGCCGGACGTGCATCCGGACCAGCCACTCTGCGATGGGACGGAGCAGATTGGGGAAGCCCGTGACCATCTGGGCGGGAAGCAGCCTGACGCTACGCTCGTTCATGGCTCGCGGCTCGTAGACTAACTCCGCGCGCGGGGAAGGCGCAAACGCAGAGCTCAGTACAGCAGATAGGGCCGCCTCAGCGCGAGGAACCGCCGCGCGTCGGCAGGCCAGGTCACGGCACCGCCCCACCGCGTGCCGAGCCGGCGCGCCAGGGCGATTGCGTCCACGGCGAGCGAGCGCGGCTCGAGGCTCCGGATGGTCGCGAGCAGGCGCAGCGCGTCCCGCACGGCGTCGCCCCGGGCCCGGTCGAACGCCCGGAAGCGCACCCCGGCGACCGTGACGCCCTCGTCCTTGCCGTCGCCGGCGCCGTGCGGCGTGAAGTGCACGGTGTCCAGGACGACGCCGTAGCGGCGCGCCATCACCCGGGCCACCCGCGCCGCCTCCAGCCACGGAGCGCCGACCTGCCGGAACGACGCGGCGGTGCCCCGCCCCACCGAGAGGTTGGTGGCCTCGAAGAGCACCGTGCCGGGATACCAGGCGAGGGCCTCGAGGTCCGGCAGGTTGGGCGACGGCCGCACCCACGGCAGGCCGGTGCGGTCGAACCAGTCGCAGCGCTGCCACCCCGCGACGGGCACCACCACGAGGTCGGCGCCGATCCCGAGCCGCGCGTTGGCGAACCGGGCCAGCTCGCCCAGCGTGAGCCCGTGCCGCAGCGGGACCGGCAGCATGCCGATGAACGACGCGTAGGCGGTGTCCAACAGCGGGCCCTGCACCGCACATCCGATGGGATTGGGACGGTCGAGGACCACGACGCGCCGGCCGGCCACGGCGGCGGCGCGGAGCGCGAGGACCGTGGTCGATACGAAGGTCCAGGTCCGCGCGCCGACGTCAGGCAGATCCACGACGAGCACGTCGAGGGCCGCGAGCTGGCCCGCCGTCGGCGCTCGACGCGCACCGTAGAGGCTGTAGATTGGAAGGCCGGTCGCCGAGTCCACGGCATCGAGCACCGGCTTGCCGGGGGCCGCGGCGCCCCTGAGGCCGTGCTCGGGCGCGAACAGCGCCACCAGGTGCACGCCGGGCTGCCGCGCCAGCCGGTCGATCGTCGAGATCCCCGCGGCGTCCACCCCCGCCTGGTTGGTGATCAGCCCGACGCGCCGGCCCGCGACCAGGCGGATCGAGTCGCGGAGCAGCACGTCGATGCCGGGGAGAACGGAGTGGGTGGTGTCGCGGACTGCAGGTGAGTTGCGAGACGGCGAGTTGCGAGTGGTCACCAGACGCGAGTGGACGGGCGGAGTCGCCGACGGGAGCGCGCCCGAAGCCACTACGAGGAGAACGCTGATTCCGTGACGCACCGCTCCGCCTCCGTCGCCGTTCTCGCCGTCGGCCTGCTGGCCGCCGGCTGTGCCCGGGTGATCGCCACCGCCGCGGCGCCGCCGGGGCCCGTTCCCGCCCCCGACACGTCCGCCGCCGGTCCCCCGCCGGCCGCGCCCGCCGCCGCCTTCACCCCGGGGCCCGGCGTGCCGCCGCTGAGCCTCACGCTGCGCGAGAAGGCCGCCCAGCTGGTGATGCCGTGGATCGCGGGCGACTACTGGGCCACCGACGCCGCCGCGCTGGACTCGGCCCTGAGGCTCGCCGCCGACGACGGCGTCGGCGGCTTCATCGTCGGCGTCGGCTCCTCGCCCTACGACATCGCCGTGAAGCTGAACGCGCTCCAGCACGCCGCGCGGGTCCCGCTCCTGATCGCCTCCGACCTCGAGTCGGGTCTCTCGGCCCGGGTGCGGGGCGGCACCGCGTTCCCGGGCAATATGGCGCTCGGTGCCACCGACCGGGAGCTGGACGCCTACGAGGTCGGGCGGGTGGTGGCGCTCGAGGGCCGCGCCATCGGCATTCACCTCGACTTCGCGCCCGTGGTGGACGTCAACAACAACCCGCGCAATCCGATCATCAACGTGCGGTCGTTCGGCGAGAACCCGCAGCGCGTCGCGGACCTGGGCAGCGCGTTCATCCGCGGCCTCCGCGAGCACGGGATGCTCAGCACGGCGAAGCACTTCCCCGGGCACGGCGACACCGGCGTCGATTCCCACATCGCCCTGCCCGAGATCACGGGCAGCCGCGCGCGCCTCGACTCGATCGAGCTGGTGCCGTTCCGGGCCGCGGTGCGCGAGGGGACCGACGCGGTCATGGCCGGCCACCTCGCGGTGCCGGGCCTCGCCGGCGCCGACGCGCCGCCGGCCACGCTGTCGCCCGTGGTGCTCGACACCCTGCTCCGGGGCGACCTGGGCTTCCACGGACTGATCGTCACCGACGCGCTCAACATGGGGGCCATCGTCAGTCGCTATGGCGCTTCGCAGGCGGCCGTCCGCGCGCTCGAGGCGGGGGCCGACGTGCTGCTGATGCCGGTGAGCGCGCGGGCGACGATCGACGCCGTGGCGGACGCCGTCGCGCGGGGCGAGGTGAGCGAGGCGCGGCTCGACTCGTCGGTGGCGCGGGTGCTCGCCGCCAAGGCGCGCGTCGGCCTGTTCCGGCAGCGCCTGGTCGACGTCGACCGGGTCGCGCAGGCCGTCGGGACGGCCGCGGACGCGGCGCTGGCCCAGGACATCTCCCAGCGCAGCCTGGTGCTGGTCAAGGACTCGCTCGGACTGGTGCCGCTCCCGGCGGCGCGCCGGCGGAAGGTGCTGCTGGTGGCGTACGGCGACGAAAACAGCCGCGACGTCGGCGCCGCACTCGCCGCCGCGCTGCGGGGCTCCGTGGACACCGTCCGGGCCATGAGGCTGTGGCCCGCCTCGGGGCCCGCATCGTTCGACTCGGTCCGGTCCGCGGCCGCGGGTGCCGGCGCCGTGCTGTTCCTCGCCGCATCGCGGCCCACGGCGTGGCACCCGGACGCGGTCGACATCCCGGACGGCGTCGCGGCACTGATGTCGCAGCTGGCCGCCGACGGCGCGCCGCTGGTGGCCGTGTCCCTCGGCAGCCCCTACGTGCTCGGCCAGATCCTGCCGGTGAGCACCTTCGTGGCCGCCTGGAGCGACACCGACCCGATCGAGCGCGCCGTGGCGCGGGCCCTGCTCGGCCTGGCGCCCGTCACCGGCCGCCTGCCGGTCTCCCTGCCGCCCGCCTACCCGGCCGGTACCGGTTTGGTGCGCGCCGGGCCTCCGGCCGCCCCGGCGCGCGGCGGTGCCGGCGGCGCGGTGCCGTGAGCGCGCTGCTCCTCGCCGCGTCGCTGCTCGCCATGACACGGGACACGACCTGGGCGCCGCTCGCGCGCTTGCTCGAGGAGAGCGTCGCGGCCAAGGCCTTCCCCGGGGCCGTCGTCGCCGTCGGGCGCCACGACACCGTCCTGTTCCTGCACGCCTTCGGCCACCTGGACTACGAGCACGGCCGCCGCGTCACGACGCGAACCGTGTACGACCTGGCCTCGCTCACCAAGGTCGTGGGGCTGACGACGGCCATGATGCAGCTGGTCGAGGAGGGCAAGGTCGGGCTCGACACGCCGGCCGTGCGCTACGTGCCGGCCTTCCACGACAGCACGGTCACGGTCCGCCAGCTCCTCACCCACGCCTCGGGCCTCCCGGCGTGGAGGCCGTTCTGGCAGCGGGTGCATACCCGCGAGGAGATGTTCGCGCTGGTCAACGCCGAGCCGCTCGAGCAGCCGCCGGGGACGAAGATGGTGTACTCGGACCTGGGCGCGATGGTCCTGACCGAGATCGTCGAGCACGTCACGGGGGAGCGGCTGGACCGATACCTCCGGATCCACCTCTTCCGGCCGCTGGGGATGCGCGACACGCGCTACCTGCCACCCGCCGGCTGGCGGAGCCGCATCGCGCCGACGGAGATCGACACGGCGTACCGGCACCGCCTGATCGTCGGCGAGGTGCACGACGAGAACGCCGCCTCGATGGGCGGCATCTCGGGGCACGCCGGGCTGTTCGGCACGGCGCCGGACCTGGCGCGATTCGCGCAGCTGATGCTGCGCACCTTGCGCGGCGAAAGCTCCAGCCGAAGGGCGCGGGCGCGAACCCCTCGTGGGACGGTCGAGGTCCACCTGCCCGGCGGCTTCGTCGACTCGGCCACCGTCGCGATGTTCACCCAGGTGCAAGATCCCGCCCTCTCGAGCCGCGCCCTGGGCTGGGACACCCCGAGCGAAGGCTCGAGCGCCGGGACCCGGCTCTCGGCACGGGCGTTCGGCCACACGGGCTTCACCGGCACGTCGATCTGGATCGATCCCGGGCAGGACCTGTTCGTCATCCTGCTCACGAACCGCGTGCACCCCACCCGGGCGAACGAGCAGATCCTCCAGGTCAGGCCGCGGGTGGCGGACCTCGCGGCCGCCGCGGCGGCCGCGCTCGAGCCCGCCCGCTAGCCCCCGCGCCCCGCGACGGCGCCCGCGGCCGCGTGCCCGGACCGCCGCCCGCTGGCGACCGGCAGGAGCGCGAGCCCGACGGCGATCCACACCGCCCAGCGCAGCCGCGTCACGATGCCCGCGTAGATGCCGAGGGACGACGGCAGGCCCAGGACACCGAAGATCAGACCCGTGCCACCCTCGCGCGATCCGAGATCGAACGGCACGAAGAACAGCAGGTTGAGGCCGAGCGTGATGAAGCTCCCCATCAGGAACGCCTGCAGGAATCCGATCGACGCCCCCACGCTGCGCGCGACGAGGTAGTACTCCAGCATCCCGATGGCGCGACCGGCGAAGTCGATGGCCAGCGCCACGAAGAAGCGCACCGGGCTGCGGTGGTAGAAGCCCGCGATCTGCTCGTCGAGCTGCATCAGCGTGTCGCGCCGGCCCTCCAGCGCCCGGGCCGCACGACGGAGCAGCGGCAGTCGCGAGAGGGCCGCGAGCGCCAGGCCGAAGATCCCGGCGCGGTGGCGGGAGAACACGAACACCACGAGACCCGCCAGCGTCGCGGCCGCCACCGCCAGGCCGAGGGCCACCGGTGCGGCCGGCCGGAACAGCGACAGCACCAGCACGATGGCCAGCAGCCAGGTGAGCATGTTGCTCAGCGTCGTGAGCATGTAGTAGGTGAGCACGGTGCCCGCGGCCGGGCGCGGGCCCAGCCACGAGGTGAGCGCGCCGATCTTGAACGGCTCGCCGCCGAGCTGGACGACCGGCGTCACGGAGTTGAGCGCGAACCCGGAGATCATGATGGCCCAGGTGCGGGCGTAAGGCGGCCGGCCCGGCTGGTCGGCCATCACCAGCCAGCAGGCCAGCGCGTAGCACGCATAGACGGCTGCGTACACCGCGACGATCGGCGCGAGCATCCAGCCCGTCTCGCGCAGGTTCTGCAGCAGCCGGCCCGGGCCGAGGTGCAGGAGCAGGAATACGAACAGCGCGGTGCCGACGAGCAGCAGGGCGACCCGCGCGCGTCGGCTCATGGCACCGGGACGGCAGGCGGCCTGGCGCTCGCGGCCGCGGAGGCGTAGGCGCGCTCGAGCACGTCGGCGACCGTGGCGATCTCGCGCAGGCCGGCTTCGGCATCCCCGCCCGCCATGGCGTCGGCGAAGTCCCGCAACAGCCCGGCGAACCAGTCCCTGTAGGCCGCCTTGTCCAAGGCGGCCGTGAAGTCGACGCGCTGGGCATCCCCGTCGGCGTCGAGCGTCAGCTCGCCGCCCGTCCAGGCGATGGTCCCGCGCTCACCCCAGAACCGGATCACGTTCTCGCGGCGCTGGCCCGCCCACGTCACGAAGATCGTGGCGGCCCGGCCGTCCGGGTACTCGAGCACGACCTGGGCGGTGTCCTCCACGTCGTAGTCGCGGTGACGCAGGCGGCCGGTCCACGCGCGCACGCCGGACGGCGCGCCCGCCACGTCGTCGAGCAGGTAGAGCAGGTGCGTGCCATGGTCGAGCAGCACGCCGCCGGCGCCCCCGGCGCGTGTCCCCCGCCACGGCACGCCGCCGCCCGACCGGCCGCCGCGATCGGCGTACGGCCGGTAGGTGCGGAACTCCGCCAGGTGCCAGCGGCCGATCCGGTCCGCGTCGAGCCAGGAGCGCAGCTGCCGCCAGGCGGGGTTGAAGCGGTACTGGTGACACGCCACGACGACCCGCCCGGCCCGGCGGGCGGCGTCCGCCACCCGCGCCGCGTCGCGCCGGGTGGTGGCGACGGGCTTTTCGCACAGCACGTGCCAGCCGCGCTCGAGCCCCCACAGCACCAGCTCGACGTGGGAGGCCGTCGGCGTGCACACGTCGATGAAGTCGAGGGGCTCGTAGGCCGCCAGCGCGGCGGCGTCGGCGACCCGCGGCAGGCCGGGGATGTCCGCCACGTCGGGCGCGGTGTCCAGCGCGACTACCAGCTCGAGCCGGCGCGCGACGCCGGCGTCGGCGTAGGCGGGGTGATGGGACTGCCGCGCCACTCCGCCGGCGCCGATCAGCGCGCCGCGGAGCGGCCGCCGCTCAGTCCGCAACGGTGGGCTCCGCGGCTCCGTCCGGCCGCACCCGCTCCAGGGCCGCGGCGTTGCGCTCGTGGACGAAGATGACGGCGATCATCACCAGGTTCATCGGCACGGCGGTCGTCCACAGGAACCAGGCCACGTGGCGGGCGAGCACGGCCGCGGCCAGGAGCGCGAACCGGATGTTGGTGGCGATCAGCGTGAGCACGGGCAGCAGCGGCGCCTGGCGACCGGCCCAGCGGCCGGCGAACGCTGCCCCGCGGCCCGCGCGGCGGACGGACTGCAGCGTCCGGTAGGTGACGGGGAACATCATCACCTGGCGGCGCACGTAGGCGCGGTACAGGCGGCGCGCGGCGCGCGCCCAACCGTCCCCAGGCTCCCCCCCCGGCAGGTCCTCGGGGAGATCGGTCTCGCCGCCGCCACCGGGACCCAGGTCGAGGAACGCGTTCTTGACGAAGTCCACCGCCGCGCCCTGGAGGGAGTGGCTCCAGATCGCGACCCCGACCAGCACCAGCGCCGGCCAGCCCCAGCCCTGGACGATCACGAGCCGGGCGAACAGGTGCACGTACAGGTTGAGGAACCGCGCGGTGTCGGACAGGCCGTCGAGCACCCGGCCGAGGCGGGTGGACGTGCCCCGGAGCCGCGCCAGCTGTCCGTCGGCGCTGTCGAAGAAGTCCGAGGCGACGAACAGCGCGACGCCCGCCAGGTTGATCCACACGCGGGGGTAGTACAGCAGGTGCCCGGCCACCAGGCCGACGACCAGGCCGGCCACCGTGACCTGGTCGGCCGTGACGCGGGTCGGCGCCAGCGCCCGGGCGATGTGGATGCCGACCGGCCGGAAGAAGTGGACGTCGGTCCACTCCTCGACCGAGGCTCCCTTAAGCGCCAGCGCGCTCTGCGGCCTCAACCAGCACGCCCTTCATCGTCGCCAGCGCTTCGAGCGCCTGCTCCGCGGTGATCACCAGCGGCGGATTGATCCGGACTTCGGGGTTGTAGATCATCGCCAGCACGCCGCGCGAGAGCAGGGTGTCGAACACCCACCGGGTCACCTTCTTGTCCAGCGGCGTGCGCGTCCCCGGCCTGACCAGGTCCATCCCGAGCATCAGCCCCCGGCCGCGCGCGTCGCTCACGATCGGGATCTCGCCCTCCCAGCGCTTCAGCTCCGCCAGCATCCGCTCGCCCAGCACCCGGGCGTGCTCGACCAGGCCCTCCTCGATGATGGTCTCGACGGTGACCCGTGCCGCCGCCGCCGCGAGCGGGTTGCCTCCGTAGCTCGACGAGCTGCCGCTGGGGTTGGCGAACGGCCTGGCGAAGGCCAGCGGCTCGCGAATGAGCAGGCCGCTCATCGGGAAGCCGCCGCCGAAGCCCTTGCCCACGGTGATGACGTCGGGCACGATGCCCTCGTGCTCGACGGCGAACATCTTCCCGGTGCGCCCGAAGCCGGTGATCATCTCGTCGCAGATGAGCAGCGCGCCGAGCTGGTCGGCGACCAGGCGCAGCGCCTTCAGGTAGCCCAGCGGCGGCACGACGTTGCCGGCGGTCCCCTGGATCGGCTCGACCACGATGGCCGCTACGTCACCGGCCGTCTCGAGCTCGATCTTCCGCTTCAGGAACTCGACGCAGTGCCACTCGCACGTCGGGAAGGTCATCCCGAACGCGCAGCGGGCGCACGAGGCGTACGGCGTGAGGTAGGTGCCCGGCATCAGCGGCCCGAGGGCGTGCTTGAAGTTGCTGCCGAGGACCGGCAGCACGCCGCCCGTCTTGCCGTGGAACCCGCCCCAGAAGCCGACGAACTCGGTCCGGCCGGTGTGCGACTTGGCCAGCCGGAACGCGGCCTCGACCGCCTCGGCACCGCCCGAGTAGAGCTGCGTCCGGTTGATGTCCCCGGGCGCGAGCCTCGCGAGGAGCTTCACCAGGGCGGCCCGGTGCTCGGTCGTGAAGCTGCCGACGTGCACCCGGGCGATCTGCCGCTGCATGGCCGCGACGTACTTCGGGTGGGCGTAGCCGAGACTCGCCACGCCGACGCCGGCCAGCAGATCGATGTAGCGATTCCCGTCAGCATCCCACAGCAGGGCGCCCTCGCCGTGGTCCATGCACAGCCGGCTGAACGTCGCCACGCTCTGAGTGCCCGGCGCGAGGAACTGCGCCTCGGCATCGAACGCCTGCTGGGACTTCGGTCCCGGGAGCTTCACGCCTGGTGCCTGGGAGACGGTGGTCACCCGTGGCCCGCCCTTTCGTGGATGTACCCGGCGATGGCGTCGGCCGCCGCCTCGCGGAACGGCGCGAAGCTCGGCCAGTCGTTGATGTCGATCAGCACGGGGCGGTCCGGGGCCGGCACCACCACGTCGCCGCCGAAGATCTCCAGCTCCAGCATCCGGGCCGCGGCGAACGCGAGCTCCCGGAGCTTCCCCTCGTCCACGGGCGGCGAGGCCGCAGATCCCTCCTGAGCACCGTAGTACCGGAAGAAGCGCCCGTCCGCAACCCCGTAGAACTTGATCACGGGGCCCGGTACGTGCTCCTGCACCGCCGCCCACGAGATGCCGCGCGCCGCGAACGCGGCGAGCGCGGCCGCGATCTCGCCCCGCGGCACCGACACCACGTCCTCGGGCCGCTCGGCGTGCACGTCGCCGCGCTTGATCCACACCCGCGCGCCGGCGCCGAACGACGCGGCCAGCTCCTGCTCCGGCGGCGGCGCGCCACGCGTGTGGACGATCAGGGTTCGCGGAAAGGCGAGGTCGCTGCCGGCCATCCGGCGCACCAGACGATGCCGGTGGCAGGCCAGCACGCTGCTCGGCCGATTGACGATCAGGGCGCCGTCGGCCTCGATGGGCGCCAGGCGCTCCGACGCCAGCGGCCCCTGGCACATGTTGACGAACAGCTCCGCCGCGGGGATGCGACCCGCTTCCACGTCGGGCTCCAGCGTGCGCTCGGCCTGCCAGCCCCGCTCCACCAGCCGGGCGACCGTGGCATCGAGGATGGCCGTGTCGTTCGTCCGATGCTGCAGCGGCGAGTACGACGGGCTCCGGTACAGCGCCACGAGCCGCCTCACGGCGCGCCCCGCGCGAACCACGCCTCAGCCATCACCGCCCAGCCAGGCGTTCGCCGCCTCGAGGTCGGCGAGGCGGTCGAGATCGATGATGCGCGGCGCCGGCACCGCGGCGACGACCAGTCCGCGGTCCACGATTCGCGCCAGGAAGTTCCGCATCCGCATCACCCCCGCGTCCACGGCTTCGCGCGCCAGGGCCCGCACACCCGGCGCGAACGCGTACACTCCGCCGGTCACGCTCACCGGCGCCATTGGCCGGTCCGCCAGGCGCCGTACCCTGCCGCCGGCGTCGGCGGAAACGTACAACGCCGCCTCGTCGTCCACGAAGGGGGTCACGGCGAGCACCGCGTCGGCCCCGCCGGCGAGGCTCGTCGCGGCCGCCGCGAACACGGCGCGCCAGTCCTGCGGCCGCATCACGGTGTCCACCATCGTCGCGAACACGGCCCCCTCGGGCACCAGGGCGAGGCCCTCCGCCAAAGTGTGCAGCGAGGAGGGCGTCCGGCAGCCGTGCACGCGCACGGAGCCGCGCCACGCCCGGCGCGCCAGGTCCGTCACCACGTCCGGGAAATCGTCCCGCACCAGGCAGGTGACCGTCGGGCAGCCGAGCGCGACCAGCGTCTCGATCAGGTGCACGGCCTGCGCGCGACCGCCGACCTGCACCATCGCCTTGGGCACCCGCACCCCGTCCGCCGCCAGCCGAGACCCTTCTCCGCCGGCCAGCACCAGCCCGTGCATGTCAGGCGACGGCACGCTCGAGCTCCGTGAGCCGTGCGATCCGCGCGGTGGGCGCGAGATCCGGCGGTCCGGCGCGGTCGGGCGGCGCGATCCAGCAGGTCTTGAGCCCCAGCCGCTGGGCCGGCCGGAGGTCGGCTTCGACGTTGTCCCCCACCATCCACGCGCCGTCCGCGCTCACGCCCACGTCCGCCAGCGCCGCGCGGAAGATCCGCTGGTCCGGCTTGGCGACGCCCACCACGGTGGAATCGAGCACCGCCCGGAACAGCTCCCGCAGCTCGAGCTCGGCGAGGCAGGGCTCGAGGTTGCCGGTGAAGTTCGAGACCACCGCGAGCCGGAAGCGGCGGCCGAGCCGCTCGAGCACGGGCCGGTTGCGCCGCACCACGGCGACCGCGTCGTCGTGCAGCTCGCGCGCCCACTCCGCCGCCGGCACGGCCTCGCCGCCCGGCAGGAGCGCGGCCAGCACGCGCACCTGCGCCTCGATCGCCGCGCGGAAGCCGAGCCGCCGGATGCCGGGCAGCTCGGCGAGCCTCGCCTCCGACGCCTTGAACAGCGCCTCGAACTCGCCGTACGGCAGCCGGCCCCCGCCGCGGCGGTAGGCGGCGTGGAAGCGCGCGCACCAGTGCACGCCATCGGCGTCGATGGTGCCCCCGAAATCGAGGAGGATCGCCTCCGGCGGGGCGGCTCCGCTCACGGGGTCAGCGGCGGGCGGCATCCGCCCGCTCGAGCGCGGCGGCGCGCGAGGCCACCGTATCCAGGTCGCCGCCCAGCGCGTCCATCCTCACCTGGAACCGGCAGTCGATGATCAGGAGCGCGATCACGTACCCCGCCAGGTTGGCGGCGAAGATCACCAGGAACAGCCAGCGCCAGGGCACCAGCAGCCCCAGGTAGAGCACCACGCGCTTGAGGCCCGGATCGAAGTGCGCGCGGTCGGTCACCGTGGTCAACAGGTAGATCGCCACCAGGGCCAGCAGCGCCAGGGTCCACGTGACCAGGCCGGCCGCCGCGAACGCGAGGAAGATGAGCGTCTCGGCGGCCCGGTCCAGCCGCGTGTCGAGGATGCGCCCCCGCTCGGAGTACAGCCCGAACTCCCGCGCGATGCCGCCGTCGAGCCCGTCGAGGATCTGGCCCACCGCCATGAGCACGAGGCCCCAGACCACCTGATGCGCCGCGATCAGCACGGCCGCGGGGACGGACGCCACGAACGACGCCCACGTCAGCTGGTCCGGCGTCAGCCCGAGGCGCAGGTGGAGGGCCCTGATGGCCCCCTTGAGGATGCGGTCGCCTAGCTTCGGCTCAGGAACAGGAGGACGTTCAGGCATAGCAGCACGGCGGCCAGCACCGCCTCCTTCACCCCGTCGGGGATGGAGACGAGCCAGCCGCGCGTCACCCAGGTGGAATACGGATAGAAGGGCATCTTCTCGTAGCGGACCGAGTAATCCATCGCGATGTGGATCGACAGAAACACGACCGGCACGAGCGTGCGCAGCGCCACCGCGAGCGGCACCACCCACAGCAGCGCCACCGGCTCCTGGAGCGACGAGCGCCAGTAGTAGCCGATCCGCTTCTTGAAGCCGCCGCTGCGGAGGTAGTAGGGGGCCTTCACGGCGTGGTCGGCGTCCACCGCGACCCCGAACGCGTAGGCAAGCGCGACGTCGCGGCCGTGCAGCCCGCCGAGCTGCACGCCCAGCGTCGTGGCCAGGATGTGCGTGAAGATCGTCACTCGGACCCCTCGGGCGCGGCCGGAGCCGCGCTCGTCGATCTGTAAGGGCTTGAAGGGGATACGGCGGCGAGGCGGGTGTCAAGTGGTCCGGGCCCCGGCGTTGACGCCGGCCACGCCCCCATCTAAGATGATAAGGGCATTCGGAATTCTTCGGTGGAGGGTACGTGGGCGCGACACAGCACGAGCAGGCGGCGATCCAGCTCACGCTGACGGCGGCGGCCGCCGAGCAGATCCGGAAGGTGTTCGAGTCCGAGGGTGCGCCGGCGGCGACGGCCGGCCTGCGCGTGGGCGTGATGCCGGGCGGCTGCTCGGGCTTCAAGTACGCGCTGGCAATCGAGGACCAGCCGGCCGAGGACGACGTGGTGATCGAGTCGTCGGGCGTGCGGCTGTTCGTGGACAGCTTCAGCGGCCAGTACCTGAACGGCGTGACGATCGACTACGTGGTGACGATGCAGAGCAGCGGCTTCACGTTCGAGAATCCCAACGCGACCGGCGGCTGCGGCTGCGGGAGCAGCTTCACGGTCTAGCACCGACCGCGGCGCCGCGGACACCTCGGGGCCTGGAGAAATCACCTCCGGGCCCCTTTCTTTGGCGGCCATGCGCGGGGTGGACTGGGTCGTGGCCGCGGCGTACCTGGCGGGCGTGGTCGCGGCCGGGACATGGCTCGGGCGCCGGCAGACCGGTGCCTCGGACTACTTCCTCGGCCGGCATCGCCTGCCGTGGTGGGCGATCCTGCTCTCGATCGTCGCGGCCGAGACCTCCGCGATCACGGTCATCTCGGTCCCCGGCATCGCCTATGCCGGCGACCTGACCTTCCTGCAGCTCGCCTTCGGCTACCTCGTGGGCCGCATCGGCATCGCGTGGCTGCTGCTGCCCGCCTATGCCAAGGGCGAGCTCATGACCGCCTACCAGGTGCTCGGCACGCGCTGGGGCCCGCACGCGCGGCGCACGTCGTCGGCGGTGTTCATGCTGACGCGTGCCATGGCCGACAGCGTGCGCATCTTCGCCACGGCGATCCCGCTCGCGGTCATCACGGGCTGGTCGTACCCCGTCTCCATCGTCGTGCTCGGCGCGGCGACCCTGCTGTACACGTACACCGGCGGCCTGCGCGCCGTCGTGTGGATGGACGTCGTGCAGCTCGGCGTGTACCTGCTCGCGGGCGGCGCGGCGCTGGCGGTGGCCCTGCACCTCGCGCCCGGCGGCCTGAGCGCGGCCGCCGCCGCCGGCAAGCTGCGCGTGATCGATTTCGGCGCATCGCTCACCGCGCCCTACGCGTTCGTCACGGCCGTGGTGGGCGGCGCCCTGCTCTCGGCGGCGTCGCACGGCACCGACCAGCTGATCGTGCAGCGGCTGCTGGCCACGCGCTCACTCGGCGACGCGCGGCGGGCGCTGGTCGGGAGCGGCGTGGTCGTGATCGCCCAGTTCACGCTGTTCCTGCTGGTGGGAACGGCGATGTGGGCGGCGTTTCCGGCCGCGCGCGCGCTGCGCGGGGACGAGGTGTTCCCGCGGTTCATCACGACCCACCTGGCGGGCGGCCCCGCCGGGCTGGCGGTGGCCGGCCTGCTGGCGGCGGCGATGAGCACCCACGCCTCGGCCATCAACTCGCTGGCGTCGGCGACGACGAACGACTTCTACGCCCCCCTCACCGGGCGCGGCGGCGACGACCGCCACCTGCTCCGGGTGGGCCGGATCTTCACCCTGCTGTGGGGCACCGTGCTCGTCCTGGGCGCGCTGCTGTTCCGGCAGCGCGAGGCGCCGGTGGTGGTCGTGGCGCTGTCGATCGCGTCGCTCACCTACGGCCCGCTGCTCGGCGCCTTCGTCCTGGCGCGGTTCGCCCGGGTGCGGGAGCGCGACGTCGTGGCGGCGCTGCTCGCCGCCTCGGCGCTGATGGCGGTGGTGGTGTTCGCGGGCCCGCTTGCGTCGTGGCTGGGAGGCCCCGGTATGTTGCTCGCCATGAGCCGCCTGGCGTGGCCCTGGTACGTGCCGCTCGGCACCGCGCTGACCGTGACCGCCGGTCTCGGTCTGTCGGCGCTGCCGCCCCGTGCCGCCGCGCCAAGGCGCGAGGCGGGGGGCGCAGGCTCCGGTGGGGCCGCGCGGGCATGAGAATCCTGATCGGCGTGGACGCCGGCGCGTCGCACTCGACCGCTGCGGTGGCCAACGAGCACGGCACGGTGCTGGTGCGCTCGGACGGCGGTCCCGGGGCGATGCGGCCCGGCGCGGCGGCCGCGGTGGCGGCGCGGATCCTCGACACCTGCCGCGAGGCGCTCCACAAGGCGGAGCGCGAGGTCAGGGGCGACGTGCTGGTCGTGGGCGCGGCCGGCGTCGGCCGGGAGGAGGAGCGCCTGGCGCTCCAGGCCGCCCTGGAGGACGCCGGGCTCGCGCCCCGAGTCGCGGTGACGGTGGACGGCGCGATCGCGCTCCAGTCCGCCTTCGGCGACGCCGCCGGCATCGTGCTGCTCGCCGGCACCGGCTCGGTGGCCTGGGCGCGCCTCCCGGGCGGCGACACCGCGCGCGTCGGGGGCCTCGGCGCCGTGGTGGGCGACCAGGGCTCCGGCTACGAGCTGGCGCGCCAGGCGCTCCGCGCCGTCGGCCTCTCGATCGAGGGGCGCGGCCGCCGCACGACGCTGTCGGCCCGGCTGCTCGCGCGGCTGCGGCTCACCGGCCTCGGCGAGCTGGTGCGCTGGGCCACCGTGGCCGACATCCCGATGGTGGCGACCCTCGCGCCCGACGTGCTCGCCGCCGCCGAGGAGGGCGACGCGGTCGCGGGGGCGCTGGTGGACGCGGGCGCCGACGACCTGGCGACCCACGTGCGCGCGCTGGCCGAGCGGTACCCCCGCGGCGCCGAGGTCGGCGTGGCGCTCGGCGGCAGCCTGCTGGCCCGGAACGACGACTACCGCAAGCGGGTGGTCGCCCGGATCGTGGCCGACGTGCCGTCGGCGACCATCCGGCCCGAGCCGGTGGACCCGGTGCTGGGCGCCGTGCAGCTCGCCCGGGCGCTCTGACCCTCCCCCCCCGAGACCAGCCATGTGGGCCTTCCTCAAGCAGCGCACGCTGACGCAGTGGATCCTCGCCGGGATGGTGGCGGGCGTGGTGCTCGGGTGGGCCGCGCCCGGCGTCGGCGAGAGCCTGCAACCGCTCTCGACGCTGTTCCTCCGGGCGATCAAGTCCATCATCGTGCCGCTGGTCTTCGCCACCCTCGTCGTCGGGATCACCGGCCACGGTGACGACCTGAGGAAGGTGGGGCGGCTCGCGGTGCGGGCGGTGGTCTACTTCGAGGTCGTGACCACGCTCGCGCTGGTCGTGAGCCTGGTGATGGTGAACGCGCTCGAGCCGGGCGTCGGTGTCGCCCTGGGCGGCGCCGCGGCCGCCGCCCCCGCGGTCGCAGCGAAGACCACGCTCGCGACGATCCTCCAGCACATCGTCCCGCAGAGCTTCTTCGAGGCCGCCGCCGCGAACGAAGTGCTGCAGGTGGTCTTCTGGTCCATCCTGTTCGGCCTCGCGCTCACCCAGGTCAGGGGGCGGCCGAGGGAGGTGGTCGTCGAGTTCTGCGGCGGCCTGGCGGAGGTGATGTTCAAGTTCACGGCCATCGTGATGAAGTTTGCGCCCATCGGCGTCGGCGCCGCGCTGGCCTTCACCGTCGGGCACGGCGGGCTCAAGGTCCTGGCGAGCCTGGGCGCGCTGATCCTCACCCTGTACGCCGCGCTCGCGGTCTTCGTCCTCGTCGTGCTGCTCCCCGTGATCCTGCTGACGCGGGTGCCGCTGGGCGCCTTCGTCCGGGCGATCAAGGAGCCCGCCCTCATCGCGTTCTCGACCGCGTCGTCGGAGGCGGCCCTGCCGCTGGCGATGGAGCGCATCGAGCAGATGGGGGTGCCGCGGCGGATCGTCGCCTTCGTCATCCCGGTCGGGTACACGTTCAACCTCGACGGCTCGACGCTCTACCTCGGCGTGGCCTCGATCTTCGTCGCGCAGGCGGCGGGCGTGCACCTCGCGCTGGGCCAGCAGCTGCTCATGATGCTGACGCTGATGCTGACGAGCAAAGGCGTGGCGGGCGTGCCGCGGGCGGCCATCGTGATCCTCGCCGCCACCGTCGCCTCCTTCAATCTCCCGGTCGAGGCCGTGGCGGTGGTCTTCGGCGTGGACCAGCTGATGGACATGGCCCGCACCGCGATCAACGTCGTGGGCAACGGGCTGGCGGCGTGCGTGATGGCCCGATGGGAAGGCGAGTTCGTTCCGCCAGAGGGGAGTGTGTAGGGGTCGGACGGCAGATCAGTTGCCAGACGCCAAGCTGCCAGTGGTTCCAAGTCGAGAGTGAACGGAATTCAGACCAGTTGCCAGTACTTGCAACTGGACTGGTCCCGATCACTCGCGTCTGGTAACCACTGGCAACTTGGCGTCTGGCAACTCTACTGCAAACTGCGGTCTCCGGACTGCAGACTCAGCGCACGCACCCGGCTGTGTCTCACGCCGTACGTGAAGTAGATCACCCCGCCGATCAGCAGCCACACGGCGAACCGGATCCACGTCAGCAGCGGCAGCGCGAGCATCAGGTAGAGGCAGAACGCCACCGACACGAGCGGCAGGAGCGGCACCCACGGGGTGCGGAACGGCCGCGGGCGGTCGGGATCGGTGCGGCGCAGGACGATGATGCCCAGGGCCACGAGCACGAAGGCGAACAGGGTCCCGATGTTGGTGAGCTCGAGCACCACGCCGATGGGGACGAAGGCGGCCCCGACGGCGACCACGATGCCGGTCACGATCGTCGTCACGTGCGGCGTCTTGAACCGCGGATGCACCTTCGCGGCCCAGGGCGGGAGCAGGCCGTCGCGGGCCATGGACATGAAGATCCGCGCCTGCCCGAGCTGAAAGACCAGCAGCACCGAGGTCATCGCCGCCACGGCCCCGAGCGAGAGGATGCCGGCGGCCCAGTCGGCGTGGATGTACTGCAGCGCCACCGCCAGCGGGTCCGGGACGTCGAGCTGGTTCCAGGGAATGAGCCCGGTCAGGGCCAGCGCGATGGCGACGTAGAGGATGGTACAGATGATCAGCGAGGCGATGATCCCGATCGGGATGTCCCGCTGCGGGTTCTTCGCCTCCTCGGAGGCCGTGCTCACCGCGTCGAAGCCGATGTACGAGAAGAAGATGATCGCCGCGCCCACGCTGATCCCCCTGAAGCCGTGCGGCGCGAAGCTGGGCGTGACCCACTGGTGGGGGTGGAGGGCGGCGAACCCGACGGCGAGGAACAGCAGGATCACCGCCAGCTTGATGCCCACCATCAGCGTGTTGACCCACGACGACTCCTGCACCCCGATCACCAGCACCACCGTGATCAGCCCGACGATGGCCAGGGCCGGAAGGCAGAACACGATCGGAATGGAGCCCAGGTGGGGCGCCGAGGCGACGATGGCCGGATTGGCGAGGCCCGAGATGGTGTCGGTCACCAGCCACCGCGGCAGCGCGATGCCAACGCCGCGCAGGAACGAATCGAAGTACCCCGCCCAGCCGACGGCGACGGCCACGTTGCCGACCGCATACTCGAGGCACAGGTCCCAGCCGATGATCCACGCCACCAGCTCGCCCAGCGTGGCGTAGGCGTAGGTGTACGCGCTGCCCGCGATGGGGATCAGGGCGGCGAACTCGGAGTAGGTGAGGGCGGCGAGCGCGCTGGTGACGCCCGCCAGCGCGATCGACACGACGATCGCGGAGCCCGCGCCCACGTGGCCCGCGTCGCCGCTGATGGCCGTGCCGATGGCCGCGAAGATGCCGGCACCGATGATCGCCCCGATGCCGAGCGCGGTGAGCGCCACGGGACCGAGGCTGCGCTTCAGCCCGCCGCCGACCTGCCCGTCGGCGACGCACTGATCGACGGTCTTGCGGGCGAGAAGCTGGTTCAGAGCGCCTGGCTCAGATGAAGAGCGGCGCCAGCACCAGCGTCACGGTGCTCAGCAGCTTGATCACGACGTGGAGCGACGGACCGGCGGTGTCCTTGAAGGGATCACCCACCGTGTCGCCGACTACGCCCGCCTTGTGGGCGAACGAGCCCTTGCCGCCGTACTCGCCCATCTCGATGAACTTCTTGGCGTTGTCCCACGCGCCGCCGCCGTTGTTGAGCATCAGCGCCACGAGGATGCCGGTGATGGTGGCCACCATCAGGAACGCCGCCACCGCCTCGGCGCCGAGGCCCAGCAGCCGGAAGACGAGCCCGACCGCGATCGGCATGCCGACCACCAGCAGGCCCGGCGCGACCATCTCCTTCAGGGCGCCGACGGTCACGATGTCCACGCAGCGCGCGTAGTTGGGCCGCGAGGTGCCCTTGAGGATCCCGGCGTCCTCCGAGAACTGGCGCCGCACCTCTTTGATCACGCTCACCGCCGCCTTCTGCACCGCGTTGATCGCGAGCGAGCTGAACCAGAAGATCAGCATCGCCCCCAGGAGCGCCGCCACGAAGATCTCGGGCTTGGCGATGTCCACCGCGGTGAACGGCTTGCCGGTGTAGAAGCCGATCTCGTCCATGTAGGCCGAGAAGAGCAGGAACGCCGCCAGCGCCGCGGAGCCCACGGCATAGCCCTTGGTCAGGGCCTTGGTCGTGTTCCCCACCGCGTCGAGCCGGTCCGTCTTCTTGCGGATCTCCTCGGGCTGCTTCGACATCTCGATGATGCCGCCGGCGTTGTCGGTGATGGGCCCGAACGTGTCCATCGCGAGGATGTAGGCCGCGGTTCCCAGCATGCCCATGGTCGCGACCGCCGTGCCGAACAGGCCGCCGCCCGGCACCGCGCTCTTGCCGAGGTGGTAGGAGGCGATGATCGCCAGTCCGATCACGAACGCCGGCAGCGCCGTGCACTCCAACGCCACCGCGAAGCCCGAGATGATGTTGGTCGCCGGGCCGGTCACCGACGCCGCCGCGATCGTCTTCACCGGGCGGTAGCGGTACTCGGTGTAGTACTGGGTGATGTACACGAACGCGACGGAGGTCGCGATGCCGATCACCCCCGCCGCGGCGAAGTGCCACCACGCGTCGGGATTGCCCGGGAACTGGAGCAGCCAGTACGTGCCGCCGACGAAGCCGACGGCCGCGAGCACCGCGGCGGTCCAGTAGCCGCGGTTCAGCGCCTTCATCGGGTCCTCGGCCTCCTTCGCCTTCACCGTCACGATGCCGACGATGGAGGCGATGAGGCCGAAGGCGCGGACCACCAGCGGGAAGAGCATCACGCCGATGATCGAGAACGCCGCTCCCGGATTGGCCAGCTGCACCCGCAGCGCGAGGGTGGCACCCAGAATCATTGCGCCGATGTTTTCGGCCGCCGTGGACTCGAACAGGTCGGCGCCGCGGCCGGCGCAGTCGCCGACGTTGTCGCCCACCAGATCGGCGATCACCGCCGGGTTGCGGGGGTCGTCCTCGGGGATGCCGGCCTCGACCTTCCCCACCAGGTCCGCGCCGACGTCGGCGGCCTTGGTGTAGATGCCGCCGCCGAGCTGCGCGAACAGCGCCACGAAGGAGGCACCGAAGCCGTAGCCGACGATGATCAACGGGATCTTGGTGTCGGGGATGCTGGTCAGGCTGTGCACGAGGAAGTACAGCCCGCCCACGCCCAGCAGGCTCATCGCCACCACGAACAGGCCGGACACCGCGCCGCCCCGGAGCGCGGCCTGCAGCGCGCGGTTGAGGCTGGTACGGGCCGCGCTGGCCGCACGGATGTTGGAGCGGATCGAGACGAACATCCCCACGTACCCGGCGACGCCGGAGCACAGCGCACCGAAGAAGAACGACGCGGTCGTGGCCAGCGTGAGCCAGAGCCGCGACACCTCGTGCGGATCGTTCGGGCTCGGCGCGCGCACCAGCTGGTAGATCAGGAAGATGATGAGTCCCACGACCACCGACAGCAGCGCGATGGTGCGGTACTGGCGCTTGAGGAAGGCTTCCGCGCCTTCCTGGATGGCGTCGGAGATGGTGCGCATCTCCGGGGTGCCGTTGTCCATCTTGAGCACCCAGCGCGCGAGGCCGAGGGCGACGAGGAGCGCCAAGACGCTCACGATCAGGACCAGGCTGATGATCATGGGTTTCCAGAGTCCAAGCGGGTGGTCGGATTTCCGGCTGCCGAGAGCCGCGAAAAGTAGCGGCGACGCGTCCGATTTACAACGTGATGGTGATCCGGAACAGCGCCGCGACCGGATGGCCGTCCAGAGTGTAGGCCGGGGTGAAGGTGAAGCGGCGCAGCCGCTCGAGGAACTCGTTGGCGAAGCGATGGTCCTTCGGGGACGGATCGAGGGCGACGTGCAGCACCTCGCCGGTGGCGGAGATCTCGAAGACCGCCGTCACCGTCGTCCCGCGCAGCGAGGAAGGCCGGTCGGGCGGCGGCAGGATGATGCCCTGCGGCTGCGGCGGGTAGACGCGGCCGCCCCCGCCGCCCGAGTCGGGGCCCATGCCGGGGCCGGTGCCCGAGCCCACGCCCCCGCCGGTGCCCGATCCCGAGCCGGGCCCCGTGCCCGGGCCCTTCCCCGCCCCCTCGCCGGGTCCGGCGCCGGCGGCGACGGCGGGGGTCGGGGCGCGCGGCGTCGTGTCGGTCGGCTGCGGGACGGGGATCACGACGGCCGGCACGGTCGGCATCACGACGGCCGGGGCCGCGGGCGGCGGCGCAGGTGCCTCGGCCGCCGGCGCCACGTACAGCACCAGGGTGCGGTTGCCGCCCCCGCCGCCCCCGCCCCCGCGGCCGTGCCCCGGCCCCGGCGCGCGCTCGTCCAGCGCCAGCCGCGCCCCGCTCCACACCAGCAGGGCCACCACGGCCAGATGCACCACGGCCGACAGGATCACGGCGCGCGTACCCCCGCGCTCGTGCGCCAGTCGGCCGAATGGTGTGGCGAGCGGTATCGGTCGCATCGCGCCGGCCGAGGCCTGAGCTGCTGCCGTCGCGGTCGTCGCGCCGCCCGCTCGATCCGCGCCTACCACGGTTTCATCGCCCCGGGCTCGCTAGGCATTCCCTGCCGTCCCTACGCCCGGCGAGCGCCGATGTTCCACCGCCCAGGGCTGCGGCGGGTCAGGATCCTCCCGCCGGCACGGCCGCCGTGTTCCCCGGCGCGAGGCCGAACACCTGCACGCCGGCGCCGCGGGCGACGTCGATCACGTTGATCACCTGCGCATACGGCCGCGAGTCGTCCGCCTTGATGAACAGCAGCTTGTCGGGCCGGATGTTGTAGATCTCGTACAGCCGCTGCGCCAGGCCGGCGGAATCCACCGGCTGGGTGTTGATCGCCATCGAGCCGTCGGCCTTGATCTCCAGGATGATCTGGTTGGCGTTCGGCTGCTGCTTGGTCTTCTCCTCGCGGGGCACCTGGATGTCCAGGGCCTTCCGCGCCAGCGGCAGCGTGATCATGAAGATGACCAGCAGCACCAGCAGCACGTCGATGAGCGGCGTGATGTTGATGTTGGAGTTCATGCTGCTGCTGCTCGAGACCGCCATGGCCATGGTCAGCTCCCTCCCGCCTTGGGCCGCTCCGCCGACACCAGCGGCTCCGATCCGGGGGTCTGGTCGGTGATGGCCGAGACGACGGCCACGCCCGCCTTGCGCGCCATGGTGATGGCGTCCTGGATGACCGACATCTTCAGGTTCTTGTCGGCCTTGAGGAACAGAATCTTGTCCTTGGTCCGGTTGGCATAGATGTTGGTCAGCTCCGTCTGCGCGTCCGTCGGCGAGCGCGGGTGCGTGTTGACGAAGTAGTGACCGTTCACGTCGATGCCGAGCACCACGTCGTCGGGCTTCTCCTCGGACTTGATGAGGTTGACGCCGTTGGGCATGGTCGCATAGAAGCCGGCGGCGATCAGGGGCGCCGTGATCATGAAGATGATCAACAGCACCAGCATCACGTCCGCCATCGGCGTGACGTTGATGTCGGCGTTGACGCCGCCCTTGGTGCTACTTGTTGATATGGCCACTGCCCGAGGTCACCTTAGCCGGGAAGTCCTTCGTGAAGGTCGAACGGCCAAACTCGTGCCCCACACCCTTGATCAGGTAGTCGATCAGCTCCTTCGAGGTGTAGGTCATCTCGACGATGAGGAACTCGAGCTTGGTCTGGAAGTAGTTGAACAGCCACACCGCCGGGATCGCGACGATCAGACCGAACGCGGTCGTGATCAGCGCCTCGGCGATGCCGCCGGCCACCGCCGCCAGGCCGCCCGACCCGCCGCCGGCCGCCATGCCGGTGAACGCGTTCACGATGCCCAGCGTCGTGCCCAGCAGGCCCACGAACGGCGCCGTCGCGCCCACCGTGGCCAGGATGCCCAGGCCGCGCTTCAGCTCGGCCTGGATGATCATCATGTTGCGCTCGATCGCCCGCTCGGCCGAGTTGATGTCCGCCACCGTGATCTGGTTGTCGGTCAGCAGCGGCTTGATCTCCTCCAGCGCGCCGACCAGCGTCCGCGCCACGTGGCTCTTCTTGTACTTCCCGGCCAGCGCGATCGCGCCGTCCATCTGCTCTTCCTGCAGGAAGCGCGAGAACTCGGGGGCGAACTTCCGCGTCTCCTTCTGCGCCTTCCGGATTCTCCACCACTTGTTCATGGCGATGCCGAGCGACCACACCGACATGATCACCATGACGAACACGATGCCCCGGGGAAACCAGCTCATCGAGTTCCACAGCTCGAGCAACGAGAGGTGCTGCATTACGTTGGCCCTCCGAGACCGGTGTACGTGACCGACGCCCCAACAGCGCGGCCGGTGAAGTTATTGACCGCCCAATCCACCCTTGACCACCGTGAAGTTCAGCGGAACCTGCACCCGCACCCGCACCGACCGGCCCGAGATCTTGCCCGGGCGGTACACCGACGCCGCCACCACTTCCTTCGACGGCTGCTCGAACAGCGGGTTCGTGCTCGACAGAATACGGATGGAGCCGTGCTCCGCGTGGCCCGTGGTGTCGATGATCGCCTCGACCACCACGTGCCCCTCGATCCCCGCCTGCTTCAGGATCTCCGGGTAGTGCACCGGCGGATGGCTGATCAGCTCCGGCCGCTCCTCCACCACCGACTCCAGGTACGGCTGGTCGGTCCGCACCGCCGGCCCCGTCTGCGTGATGCCCCGCGCCACCCCGCCCTCGACGCCCACCCCGGAGAAGTCGGCCGCGTTGAAGCTGCTGTTCGAAGACGGCGGCGGGATGTTGATCGGGATGTTGGTCGGCATCGACAGCGTCTGGAAGCCCTTGGGCGGGGCCACGACCGTGGCCAGCTCCTGCTTGGGCGGCGGAGGCTCCGCCTTCTTCTCCTGGGTCTGCAGCGTCACGTCGAAGGTGTGGCGCACCTGCTTCACCACTTCCTTGGCGTGCATCGTCGCGTACACGGCCAGCGAGATCACCACCGCGTGCAGCGAGATCGAGAAGGCGCCGCCGCCGAACGCGCCGCCGTACGCCGCGCTCTTCTTCGACTCGATCAACTGGTCAAACACGGTTACCTCCGGGGACCACTTCCACGATTACCATACTCGCCGGGGATGAAACCCGGATGAGGCCCACATTACGATTCGATGACATCTGCCAGTTCCCAGGCGGCAGGTTGCCAGTTGGAAGTGGTTACCAGTTACAGGCCTGGCGGAACCAGACCCATGTCCAGTACGTACTTGCGACTGGGCTGCAGTCCGGCCCCTCGAACCTGGTAACCACTGCTCGCTTGCCGCTGGCAGCTCAACTGCCTTCTGCCCGCTTCACCTCTGCCACCGCCGCGCTCGTCCGCGGCAGCGTCACCGTGAAGGTGCTCCCCCGCCCGGGCCGGCTGGTGACGGCGATCGAGCCGCCGTGCGCCTCCGCGACCCACCGGCAGATGGACAGCCCCAGCCCGAACCCGGGCCGCTCCCCGGTGCGCGATCGCGCCGCGTCGGCCCGCCAGAACCGGTCGAACACCCGGTCCACGTCGCCGGGCGCGATGCCGATCCCGGTGTCGCGGACGGATATCGTGGCAGCCTCCGAGCGCGCGGTCAAGGTCAGCCAGACGTGCCCCCCGGGGGGCGTGTACTTGACTGCGTTGGAGAGCAGGTTGAGCAGCAGCTGGCGCAGCCGGGCCCGGTCGGCCTGCACGATGACCGGCTCGGGCGGCGACTCGAGCGTCACCTCGACGTGGGCCTCCTCGCCCAGCATCTGCGCGGTCTCGTACGTCTCGGCCGCCAGCGCGCCGAGCTCGACGGGCTCGGTGTGCAGCTCCATGCGGCCCTCGTCCACGCGCGCCAGGGTGAGCAGCGTGTCCACCAGCTCCGTCATCCGCCGCACCTCCTGGAGGGTCTCGTCCAGGGCCGGGAGGGTCTCGGGCCGGGTCCGCGGGTCGGTGAGCGAGTGCTCCACGCCCACCCGCATGACCGTGAGCGGCGTCTTCAGCTCGTGGCTGGCGTCGGCGATGAAGCGGCGCAGGGCGGTGAAGCTCGTCTCCAGGCGCGCCAGCATCGCGTTGAGCGTGTGACCGAGCCGGTCCATCTCGTCGCCCGCCTCGGCGGGCGCGGGGAGGCGGCGGTGCAGGCTGCGGCCGTCGGTGATGGCCTCCAGCTCGTCGATCATCCGGCCCAGCGGGCGGAGCGCGCGGGCCGACAACACCCAGCCCACGGCGATGGAGAACAGCAGGATGAGCGGGGCGACGAACAGCATCGAGGCGAGGATGCGCTGCGGCGCGACGTCGAGGTCGCGGGTGGGCGCGCCGACGGCGACGCCGACCAGGACGGTGGGCACCGCCGCGGACCGGGGCACCGGGACCGCCACGAAGTGCAGGGCGACCCCGTCCAGCGTGAGATCGAAGCTCTCGTGCTCGCGGCTGGTGCCGAACACCCGCAGCCGGAGGGTGTCGGACGCGGCCGGCGAGAACCGGCGCGTCTCGACGGAGCTGAACACGATCCGGGAGGCCGAGTCCACGACCACCAGGTAGTCGGTCACGAGATCCAGGGGTGCCTGGAGGTCGAGCCGCAACGACGCCAGCGTCGAGTTCACCTCGTCGAGGACGTGGCCGCCCGACGCCTGGTCCCGGCCCATCGTCTGGGCGGCGAGGACCGCCTCGTTGGTGAGCCGTCGGTCGAGGTCCTCGTAGCGGGCCCGGCGGTCCACCAGCGCGGCGGTGACGCCGAAGGCAAGCACGGTCGCCACGAGGGCGACCGTGTACCAGAGCGCGAGCTGGGAGCGGATGCTGCTCACGACGCCTTCGCCACGTAACCCACGCCGCGCACCGTATGGATCAGCTTGGGCTCGCGCCCCTGGTCGATCTTCTTGCGCAGCCGGTTGATGACCACGTCGACGATGTTGGTGCCGGGATCGAAGTGGTAATCCCACACGTACTCGGTGATCAGGGTCCGGCTCATCACGCGGCCCGGGTGCGAGACCAGGTAGACGAGCACCTCGTACTCCTTGGGGGTCAGCTCGATGCGGGTGCCGCCCCGCCGCACCTCGCGGCTCGCCGCGTTGATGGCGAGATCCGCCAGCTGGAGCACCGACGGGGCGAGGTCCTTGGGCCGCCGCCCGATGGCCTCGACCCGCGCGATCAGCTCTTCCATCGCGAACGGCTTGGTGACGTAGTCGTCCGCGCCGGCCCGCAGCGCGTCAACCTTGCCCTCCACCGAGTCCTGCGCGGTCAGCACCAGGATCGGCGTGCCGATCCCGCCGTCGCGCAGGTTGTGCAGCACCTCCAGCCCCGGCAGGCCCGGGAGCCGCAGGTCCAGGACGATCAGGTCCCAGTGGCCGCCGCGCGCGGCCTCCAGACCGGCCCGGCCGTCGGTCACGAGCTCGGCCGTGTAGTGGTGCTCTTCCAGGCCGCGGGTCACGTACTGCCCCACGGTCCGGTCGTCTTCAATGACGAGGATCTTCACCGGTCGGCAGGATGACCTTGAACGTGGAGCCGCGGCCGAGCTGCGAGTCCACCTCGATGCGCCCCCGGTGGTCCGCGACGATGCCGTAGCAGATGGACAGCCCCAGGCCGGTGCCGCGGCCCTGGGGCTTGGTGGTGTAGAACGGCTCGAAGATCTTCTGGATGTCGTGACCGGCGATGCCCGTGCCCGTGTCGGAGAACGCGATGACCACCTCGTCGACCCGCTCGGTGCTGAGCCCCGTGTGGATGGTGAGGGTGCCCCGGGCGTCCATCGCGTCCATCGCGTTGAGCATCAGCGCCATGAACACCTGGATGAGCTGCTCGCTGTTGGCCCGCACGCCCGGCAGGCCGGGGGCCAGGTCGCGCTGCAGCGCGACGCGCTTGAACCGCTCGTGGTGCTTGAGCAGGAACAGGGTGTCCTCGACCACCTTGTTGACGTCGGTCGGCTCGCGCGCGCCCGAGCGCGGGCGGCTCACGTCGAGCAGGCCCTCGACGATGCGCTTGCACCGCTGCACCTCGGTCTCCATGATCTTCACGTACTCGGCGATGCCCGACTGCACGGCCTGCGGGGCGTCGCCGGCCACGGCGCTCACGGCCTCGCAGCAGGCGCCGATGGTGGCGAGCGGGTTGTTGATCTCGTGCATCACGCCGGCCGCGAGCTGGCCGATGGCCGCCAGCTTCTCGGACTGCGCGATCTGGCGCTGCACGTTCTTCCACTCGGTGATGTCCTCGCCGGTCGCGATGACGTGGGTGACCTCGTCGTCGTTCAGGCGCAGCGGGATCTTGGTGATCCGGTAGTGGCGAACCTCGCCGGAGGCGTGGGATTCCTGCTCGAGCACCTGCATCTTGCCGGACGCGAGCACCTCGTCGAATTCGCGCTGCAGCATGTCGCGCGGCTGCCGGCTCAGCACCTCGAAGATCGGCCGGCCGATGGCCTCCTCGCGGGGCACGCCCTGGGTGCCGGTCTCGCGCTTGCGGTTCCAGGCCTGGATCCGGTAGTCGCGGTCGATCACGTACAGCCCGACCGGGAGCGCGTCGATCACCTTGGCTGTGAAGCGGCGCTGGTCGTCGATCTCCCGCGCGCGCCGGGCGACCTCGAACGCCAGGTCTTGCGAGAGCTCCTTGGAGGCCAGCAGCGGGGAGAGCACGCTCGCCACCACCGTGAGGACGTCGCGCTCCATCGCCTCGCGGCCGTCGCGCGGGACCCGGACCTGCAGCAGCCCGAGCCGCTCCTCCTGGTGGACCAGCGGCACGCTGAGGTCGAGCGCGTTCCAGGTGTCGGCCGGCGTGAGGGCGCTGGTGCGGAGCGCTTCCGCCACGCGCGCCGCCTCTTCGGGCGACGGCTCGTCGCCCGGGGTGGCGATGGCGCGGAAGGACACGCCGTCCTCTTCCCGGATCCACAGGCGGCACTGCAGGGCGTCGAAGCCGCGCCGCAGCGTGTTCACGACCGAGGCCATCACGACCTCGGAGAACACGCCGGCCGAGAGGGCCGCGCTCACGTCGGCCAGGAGCCGAAGCCCGGGGTGCGCGGGGACCGCGGCGTTCAGGCCCGCGAGCCCGGCGCCCGGGGACGGTGGCTGCGCCATGAGTGCCGAACCTAGAGCACGAGAATGGAGACAGCAAGCGTGCGGAGCCGTTCCGTGACCTTCGGGCGCCCGTGAGGCGCCGCGACTTTCTGGCCGCGGTGGCCGCCGGGGTGCTGTCCGCGCCGGCGCTCGCCGCCCGCCCGCGCCGCCGCCGCCCGAGCGACTGGTCGTTCCGGCTCGACGGCGAGCAGCGCTGGAGCCTGCTCTCGCGCGCCGGCGTCCCCGCGGTCGCGGGCGCCGACATCGTGGTGCTGCTCGACGGCGGAGAGCCCACGCCGCTCGGCGCCCTGGAGGAGGTCCGCCGCTTCCGTCTCACGCCCCCGGACGGCGGGAGCGCCGGGTGGCAGGTGATCGGCGCGCTCGCCGGCGTCGAGGTGTCGGCCCTGCTGCTCGACGGCCCCCCGCCGCGCATCACCGTGACCGTGCGTGGCCTGGGCGACGAGCGGGCCCTCACCGAGATCCGGTTCCTCGACCGGCACACCGCGCGCATCGCGGCCCTCGAGGCCGCGGGCCGGGACGCGCCGCGCCTGCTGGTCAACGGCTACCAGTCGGACAGCGACTGCCGCATCGTCGCGCTCGATGGCGGCGTGGAGGCCACGGGCCACTGGCAGGCGGCCATTCTCACCGGCGGCGCCCGATCCCCGGCCGCCGGGCTCGCCCTCTCGTTCGGCAGCGACGACGGCGGCGAGGGGCGGTTCGCCGTGTCGGGCGGCCTCGCCGCGTCCGCGGTGTTCGGACGGCGCGCCGTGAGCATGGCCCTGTCGCCGGCGTCGGCCAGCCTCGCCGTCGTGCCGGGCGCCGATCCCCTGGCCGAGCTGGGGCGCCTCGCCGCGGTCGCGCCGGGCGCCCCCGTGACCCCGAGCGGCTGGTCGTCCGGCCACGCCCTCGGCGCCGGGGCCACCGAGGCGGAGTTCCTCGCCAGCCTCGAGGCCGCGCTGAGCCGCTTCGACGCCGGCGCCTTCCGCCTGATGCGGCTCGACGACGGCTACGAGCGCTCGGCCGGCGACTGGGACACCAACGACCGGTTCCCGCACGGTCACCGCTGGCTCACCGACCGGATCCACGCGGCGGGCCTCCGGGCCGGCCTGTGGCTCGCGCCGTTCGCGGCCGCGCAGCACTCGGGGATTCCCGCCGCCCACCCGGAGTGGTTGCTGCAGACGCCCGACGGCCAGCCGCTGGTCGTGGCGGAGCGCGCCGACTGGGGCGGGACGGTCTACGGTCTCGACGCCGCCCTGGCGCCGGTGCGCGACTACCTGCGCGAGCTGTCCCGGCATGCGGTGAGGACCTGGGGTTACGACCACCTCGAGCTCGGCGCGCTGCACATCGCCACGGCGGGAACCCGGCCGGGCCGTCGGGTCGGCGCGGCCGAGGCCTACCGGGCGGGGCTGGGAGCGCTGCGCGAGGGCGCCGGTCACGCGTTCGTCGCGGCCTCGGGAGCGCCGTTGCAGCACGCGGCGGGCCTGGTGGACGGCATGCGAACCACGCCCGACGTCGCGTCGAGCTTCGTCAGCCTGGCGGGGGCGGCGCGCGGTGCGCTGCTCCGGGCACACCTGCACGGCGCCGCCTGGATCAACGACGCCGACGCGGCGCTCGTCGGCGAGGCGCTCACGCTGGACGAGGCCCGGACCTGGGCGTCGGTGGTCGCGCTGTCCGGCGACATGGCGCTGGCCTCGGAGCCGCTCGACGGTCTGCCCGACGAGCGGCTGGCCATCCTGCGGCGCGTGATGCCGGCGGCGCCGGTGCGCGGCCGGGCGCTCGATCTGGCGGCGGAGGGCTGGAGCGGGACTCCGGAGGGCGGCGCGCCGGCCTGGCTGCTGGCCGAGGTGCAGGACGACTGGTGGATGCTGGCGGCGCTGAACTGGGACGACGGGCCGCAGCGCCTGACGCTCGACCTCGCGGATCACGGACTCCGCGGGCCGCTCGCCGCCTACGACGTCTGGCAGGACGCCCGGCGCGCCGACGTCGCCGGCCGGCTGACGCTGTCGCTGCCGCCCCACGCCGCCACGGTGCTCGCCCTGCGGCGGCCGCGTCGCGCGCCGTTCGTCCTCGGGTCCACGCGGCACGTCGTGCAGGGCCTGCTGGACATCGAGGACGAGCGGTGGGATGCGCGGCGCCGGGTGCTGTCGGCGCGGTCGGTCCAGCTCGACGGGCAGCCGTACGCGGTGACCGTCGCGCTGCCGAGGGGCTTCGAGCCCCGCGACGCGAGCGCGGAGCCCGCGACGGACGTGGTGGTGGAGGCGGCGGCGGGCGGAGCCGCGCGGCTGGTGTTCCCGCAGCCGCCGCGCGAGGGCATCGACTGGGAGATGGCCTTCTAGCGGCTGCGCCTGCCTACCGCCGCGACACCGCCATCCGGAACCGCAGCGCGAATTCGCCGTGCGTGGAGGTGGTGCGCCCGAGCAGCACGGCGGGCCCGTAGTACAGGCCGACCGACTGTCCGAGGGGATCGGAGCCGCCGAAGGAGAGCCCGAGCAGCAGGGCCGCGCGCGCCCCCCAGGGACCCTGCGGCAGCGGAGTGTGGATGTCGGCCGTGCCCGCCGCGTCGACGGACGCCTCGAGCCTGAGCGTCGCCGGAGTCCGCTCCGATCCCACGTCCGCGATGTTCACCAGCGGCCGCCGGAGCGTGCCGCCCAGGGTGACGAAGAAGCCCTGCGACTGGCCGAACAGCACGGCCTGATCCTGGATGAAGCTGCCCAGGGCGAGGGTGGCGCCGACCGCCGTGGACGAGTGGTCGCTCAGCCGCCACAGCATCGCGACCTCGAACCCGGACGGCTGCCACGTCCCTCCGGTGTAGGCGAGGATGCCGATGCCGTAGGCGCGGCGCGCCGGCGGCGCGAGCGAGTCCTGGTCGAAGTACCCCGGATGCCGGCGGGGACCCTGATCCGGCGGCCCGCCCGAGTCCTTCTGGGCCAGGGCCACCGACGGGACGAGCAGCAGCAACGGCAGCAGTCGTTTCACGCGAACCCCGAGTCTGTCAGATCAGTACCCAGCGCGGCGGCCAAGGTGCCGGGCGAGCCGCTCAGGGAGCGCGGCTCAGCGGCTGGTCGGGCGTTTCCATGGTGAAGGTGAGACCCGTCACGCGCCACTCGCCGTGGTGTTTCATCAGGTGGAACGCGTCCATCCCGTAATGGATCGCGACGGAGTCGGGCCGGACGCCGCAGTGCGCGCGATAGACCACCCACGCGTCGGCGAGGGGCCCGTAGGTCACCACGTTGGCCCGGGCGATCTCGTCCGAGAAGCTCGCCGGACAGTCGTGGATGCCGACCTTGGTCGCGCGTGCCACCAGGTCCTCGATGGACGTGGGGTACACGCTGTCGGCGGTGGCCCCGGCGGGCCGCATGATGGTCGTGATGGTCGCCCTCGGCCAGAAGCTCTCGGCCAGCACCTTCCAGTCACGGGACGTGAGGCGCGCGTAGTAGAGGCGCAGCGCCGCGTCCACCTCCGCGGTGGCGACGGAATCGGCGGCCGCGGAAGCCGGCGTGACGCCGGGGCGGCCGGAGGCGGCGCGCTCCACCCGGCAGGCGGCGACGGGGAGCGCGCCGAAGCAGACCAGCACCAGGAAGCGGCCACGTCGCATGCCGCAATGTCACCCGGGCTCCGGGCGCGGGCAAGCGGTCTGGCGACCCGGTTGCCCGGGCCGCATATTCGCCGCCGATCCCTCTCCGCGAGTCCGACTCATGCTCGACCGCCGCACGTTCCTCGGATCCTTCGCCTCGGTCGCCCTGCTCGCCCGCGCGGGCCGTACCGCACCCGTGGCGGCCGCGCCGCCCGCGGGAGCGGGCTGGCCGCCGCCGGTCTTCCAGGACGACGAGAGCTACTGGCGCGCGCTGCGCCGGGAGTTCCTCATCCCCGCCGACGAGGCGTTCTTCAACACCGGCACGCTCGGCAGCATGCCGCGCGTGGTGGTCCAGGCCGTGGCCGACGACATGAACCAGGTGGCCGGCACCATCGCGCACTGGAACTACAAGCCCGGCACGCCCGACTACATCGCGGGCTACAACCCGGAGACCGATCTCAGGACCGCGCTGGCAGCGCTGATCGGCGCGTCGCCCGACGAGGTCGCCCTCACCCAGAACGCGACGCTCGGGATGAACTACGTGGCCAACGGGCTGCCGCTCGAGCCGGGCCACGAGATCATCCTCACCAACCTGGAGCATCCGGGCGGCCGGATGGGCTGGGAACTGAAGTCGAAGCGCTACGGGATCTACGTCAAGCAGGTCACGGTGCCCGTGCCGCCCAGCGACCCGCAGCAGCTGATCGACCTGTACGTCAACGCCACGACGCCGCAGACCCGGGTGTGGAGCATTCCGCACCTCACCAGCGGGCAGGCGATCCGCTTCCCGATCGAGCGGATGTGCGCGCTCGCGAAGGAGCGCGGCATCTTCACCGTGATCGACGGGGCCCAGATGAGCGGGCACGTCCAGCTCGACATGAAGAAGATCGGCTGCGACGCCTACTACTCCTCCCCGCACAAGTGGCTGCTCGCCCCGGCGGGCAGCGGCTTCCTCTACATCACGTCCGACAAGCTCCCGGGCGTGTGGGCGACCCTGGCCTCGGCGACCTGGGACGACTACAAGGCCGGCGCCTACCGCCTCATGCAGATCGGCACCGGGAACCGCTCGCTGCTCAAGGGCTACGCCGCCGCGATCGAGTTCCACAACCGCATCGGCCCCGCGCGCGTCGAGGCGCGGATCATGTCCCTCGCCAACCGCCTGCGGGCCGGGCTGCAGCAGATTCCGCAAGTCACCATCCATTCGCCGGTGCATCCCGACTTGGTGAGCGGAACCACCGTGTGGAGCCTGGCGGGCGTGTCGGCGACGGACCTGATGGACGGGCTGTGGGACCGGGCGAAGATCCGCTGCCGCTCGATGGGCGATCCGATGGGCGTGCGGCAATGCTGCCACATCTACACGCTGCCCGAGGACGTGGACCGCACGCTCGCCACGGCGAGACAGATGGTCAGGAGGCAGTAAGCGGATCAGTTGCGAGACGCCGAGTCGCGAGCGGTTACGAGAGGTCCGCGAAGCAGTAACAGAGAAGGCCTCGCCACGAAGCTGCGGCGGGGCCTTTTCTCGCGCTCGCGACTCCCAACTCGCAACCGCTCGCAACTCGCCGTCTCGCAACTCCCCTGTCTTCCGCCCTCCGCTCACCGTCTTTACTTGAGGTGGTACCGCACCTCGTGCTCCGTCGCGCCGGGGAGCGTGACCGCGCAACGGAAGCCCGTCCCCCATCCCGTGACCTCGGCGGTCACCTCTCGACGGTCCACCTCGACCCTGCTCGGCAGCGAGGGCAGCCAGGGCGCGCAGGTGACCGCGAGCCCCGGCCCCAGCGTGCGGCGGATCTGCACCTGGAGCTGGCCGTCGCGGCGCTGCAGCGCGGCGTCGTAGGCACTGTCGGCGCAGCGCAGGCCCGTGACCTCGAGCCTCGACCACGCCGGCGGCAGCTGCGGCGCCACCGTCAGCCTGCCCGCCGCGGCGTCGGGATCCACGCCGAGCAGCCCCTCGATCATCGGCAGTACCAGCATCGCCGCCGACCACGCGCGGTCCGGGCAGCCGCCGGCCGCGCGCTCCTCGAGGCCGTCCAGCAGCTCGTCGAACGCCCCCCGCTGCCGCGCGTGCATCAGTTCCACGTTGGCGCGCAGATGCCGGAAGCCCGCCTCGCCGAGGCCGGCCCGGTACTCCGCCAGGGCCGCCCAGCCGGTGCACAGCGGCCACACGGCGCCCGCGTCGCGGCTCGACGGCGAGAACTGCGGGTCGGTCGTCGGCCGCGTCCTCACGCCCCAGCGCGCGCTGAAGGCCTCGCCGCCGAGGGCCTCGAGCAGCTCCCGGGCGTGAACGGGGTTGGTGGAGCCCAGCAGCAGGGGCACGGCCTGGACCGCGCTCCGGGTCCACGACGCGGTGCCGTCGGCCCCGATTTCGTGCGCGTACCCGCCGCGCTCGGCGTCGTAGAAGCGGTCCTCGATCGCGGCGGTGACGCGCGCCGCCCGCGCCCAGCCGTCGGCGGCGAAGCGGTCCTGCCCCAGCACCTCGCCCGCGCGGGCGAGGCCGCGCAGCGCCGCGTACCACAGGGCGGCGAGATAGAGGGAGATTCGCTGGCCGCTCGCCGCGTCGGTGCCGATGCCGTGCCCGGCGTCGGTGTGCTCGATCAGCCCGTCGCCGTCGCGGTCGGTCGAGAGGCAGAACGCCAGGCCCCGCTCGACGTGCGGCCAGATGGACGCCACGAAGTCGCGGTCGCCGCTCCACGCCAGGTAGCGGGCCACGAGCAGCAGGAACAGCGGCGTCGCGTCGGCCGCGTCGAACTGGAACTGACCCGACGTGGTCGCCTCGTGCGGCACCTTGCCGGTCACGTCCTGCCGGTCGCCGAGGAAGCGGATGACCTGGCGCACCAGCGAGTACTCCCCCTCGGCGAGGAGGGCGAAGCTCGCCCAGCAGGCGTCGCGCGCCACGAACCACGCCTCGCCCGGACGCCCGTCGCCCCACCCCGGCCGGGACGCGGCGTAGCCGGCGAGCAGCGACCGGCCCAGGCCGGGCACGTCGCCCAGGAACGCGTCGAGCCGGCGCTTGGCCCACGCGAACGCGCGCTCGACCTGGCCGTCGTCGGCGCGCACGGCGACGCGGGCCTCGACGAGCACCGCCGCGCGCTGGGTGCGCTGGCGCACCAGGCCGGCGACGCCGAGCCGCCGGATGCCGCGCAGCGTGCGCTGCAGCTCGGCCTGATTGGCGCCGCCCACCACCGCGACGAACAGCGGCGAGCCGAGCGTCGTGCGGATGCGGCAGCGCACCGACGGCGCGCCGCCCGTCACCGGCGCCATCTCCACGTTGGCGGCCCGGCTCACGAACACCGCCATCACGCCGTCGTCGCTCTCCGAGGCCACCACGGCCACGCGCCCGTCGCTGCGGCTGCGGTAGGACAGGTTGCCGCCGCACCCCGCGGCGAACGGCCACATCCGCCGCAGGTCCGTCACCAGCTCGATCTCGAAGTCCGCCGGCCCCCGCCCCACCGACTCGCGGCGTTTGCGCCCGGGACGGTACTCGACCAGCACGACGGGGTGCTCGAGCGCCACGAGGACCGTCTCGAGCAGCCGCCGCTCCGGCGTCTGCACCGCGCGCGAGACGACGTCCGGCGTGACCTCGATCCGGCTGCCCACCGTCGCCGTGCCGTCCGCCCGCACGACCCAGGAGGCCACCGTCCGATGCGGGTGCACCCACAGCTGGCGGATGCCCTGGCGCTCGCCGCCCACCAGCAGCGCCCGCCGGCCCGCGAGGTCGAACGCCTCGTCGGCCTCGACGGCCCCGGCGATCACGAGCGCGTCGTCGGAGGCCACGGGGAGCGCCCCGTCGAACTCGAGCGGCTCCGGGAGCGCGAGCGCCTCGGAGGGCATGGCCACCGTGCCCGGCGACGGCCACCAGGTCCGCGGCTCCGCCGGGCCCGCGGCGACGGCCCGGAGCGCGTTCTGGACCAGGCGCTCGAGCTGCGGGCGCCGCCGCCGGTCGGGCGCGGCGAACGCGGTGAACGCCCCGAGACAGAGCACCCGCCCCCGTCCGGGCGCGTACTCCCACGCCACCACGCGCTCCGCGTTCTGGATCCGGTAGCCCCGCTCGACGGCCACGACCCGCCCGTCGGCCGGCCACGCCCCGCCCGAGTAGCAGGCCCACGAGAACGGCTCGCCTTCCGTCGGCCCCCAGCAGTCGGTGCCGTTGTGCAGGCCGTCCATCAGCGGATGCGGGCCGTAGGCGGCCAGGCCGCGCACGTGCGGATACGCCGGCAGCGCGCGCAGCTCCTCCGACCACCACTCGTCGGCCTGGTGGCTCCAGACCATGTCGCGGCAGTCGTTGGGCGGCACCGTCTCGATGCCGAGCGGGCCCACCAGCGAGGCCGCCCGCAGCGTGAGCAGCAGGCCGCCGCCCTGCGCCACGAAGCCGCGCAGCGCCTCGGCGGGCAGCCGGGCGGCGTCGGTCTCGCCGTGGATCCAGACCACGTCGGACTCGTTCACCGCGGCCGCCAGCCGCTCGGGCTCGGAGCGGTGCGACGCCACGCCGGCCAGCGACGCGAGCCACGCCTGGGCGGCGTCGCCTTCCGCGCCGCCGGCGGCCACCAGTCCCACGCGCAAGGTCACAGCGTCACCTCGATCGCGTCGCCCACGCGCCCGCGCCCCGCTTCGCGCCCGCCCACCAGCACCGCCAGCCGCTCCCCTTCCCGCACCACGTCGATCCGCGCGCCCTGCATCGGCAGGCCCCGGGCCTCGAGCCCGTCCAGCACGCACGGCATCGGATCCACCACGAAGCGTCCTTCGCCCGCGGGCCGCACCCCGACCACGTACCGCACGATGAGGTCGTTGATCCACGAGTGCTGGTAGTCGTCGACGCCGCGGTAGGCGCTCGGCCGCCCCGACACCGGGTGGTAGTGCTCGTAGCTGTTGGGCCGCGAGGCGTCGCCGTCCCAGAAGAGCATGCGCACGAACTTGGTGATGAATTCCGCCAGGTGCGCGCGCAGCGCGGGCACCGGCCCCAGCGCGACCGCGGCGATGGCCTCCGCCACGTGGCTGTTCGCCATCGGCCATACCCGCCCGTTCCACGGGCAGTTGTGCCGCTTGCCCTTCCACGCCGCGTCGGCGTCGAACAGCGGGTCCTGGAGCCCGGACGACGGCACCGGGAACGGCGTCCAGAACGCGCGGGCGTCGAACAGGTTCTGCGCGAAGCCCGGCAGGTGCTCGGCGCCCACCAGATCGGTGGCGTAGGGGTAGAAGCACACCGCCGCCTTCACGCGCGTGCGGCGGCCCGTGGCCGGGTTCACGTCGCTGAACATGCCCGAGCCCGGGTCCCACATCCGCTTGCGCACCGCCTGGGCGGTGGCTTCGGCCTCACGCCGCCACCGTTCGCCGTCCAGGCCGCCGCGCGGCGCCAGCAGCGCCAGCGCCCGGAACAGCGAATACGCGTACACCGTGACGTCCACGCCCTTGAGGCGGATCCGGCTCTCCCAGCCGTACAGGTCCGCGTCGGGGTCCACGGCCTGGTAGCGCGACATGTACTCCTGGCCGGTCTCGTACTGGTCCACGACGTCGTAGAGGTGCATGCGCTGCGCGTCGCGGGTGGCGAGCAGCCACTCGGCGTAGCGCTCGAGGGCGGGCAACACCTCGCGCAGAAAGGCGTCGCTGGGATGGACGGCGTCGAGTGCCAGCAGCGCGCCGCCCCAGTCCGCATGGTAGAAGTCGGCCTCCTCCAGATGGTTCGCGTACACCCGGCCGGGGAACGAGCCGTCCAGCCGCTGGTGAGCGACGAAGCACCGCAGCACCCCGCGCGCCGGCTCGGGGTCACGGCCCCAGCGCAGCTCGCGCAGGTGGCACTGCGCGCTGTAGGCGATGGGCTGATGGAAGTGGCCGATGCCCTCGCACACCGTCGGCGCCG